>PXYR01000157.1:1961-3862 GCA_003023665.1 Bacteroidota bacterium | reverse complement strand
GCTGTAAATAGTGTGAATATCCAAGATAAACTACGGTATGTCATGAACCAGTGCTTTGTTTCAAAGCTAACGCCCTCTTCAAGGCACTTCTTGCATTAGGGTATTCAGTTTTTCACAAATCAACGTAGAGCTTAAGAGTCAAATAAATTCAATTGACTAGGTAATAATTGAAAACTCAAACGGTGGTGGGGTGTCACACCAAATTTACGAATGGCATTGCGGTGCTCCTTGGTTGGATAACCGGCGTTTTTTTCCCAACCATATCCCGGATAATCTTTTGAAAGTTTCTGCATATACTCGTCTCTGTATGTTTTGGCAAGTATTGATGCAGCGGCAATATTTAGATAGGTTGCATCCCCTTTTACCTGACAGTGGTAAGGTATGTCTTGAAGGGGTTTAAACCGATTGCCATCAACGGCTATGAAATCGGGTTTTTGTTTGAGTTTTTGGATGCTTCGATGCATGGCCAGAATACTTGCATTCAAAATATTGATTTCATCAATTTCTTTTGGAGATACATGAGCTACAGCCCAGGCTACAGCCTCCTTTTCAATTACGGGCCTAAGTTCGTTACGCTGTTTTGCACTTAATTGTTTTGAGTCGTTCAAGGTTGGATGTGAAAAATCGAGTGGTAATATCACAGCAGCAGCAGTCACAGGACCGCATAAACAACCTCTCCCGGCTTCATCCGTTCCCGCTTCAAACAACGCATCAATTTTATGCTGTAGTTTCATTCCTTTAGAGCATTAATAAAAGGCTTCGCACTCTTGCTCCAATCAAAATCTTTTGAACGCTTTAGAGCCAGTTTACTCCAATGATCATATTCATCAACTACTTTTTGTAACCCTTTTGTCCAAGCATCTATTTCATAAGTTGGAAGTAATAAACCCGATTTCCCAACCACTTCGGTTATAGCGCTATTTTTGGATGCAAGAATTGGCGTTCCACACTGCATGGCCTCCACCAGCGGAATACCAAAACCTTCCATTGCGCTTGGCATACAATAGGCTGTTGCGCCTCTGTAGAGCATTTCTAAGTCATTTTCAGTCAACCTTCCAAGCCATTCAATTCTATCTGAATGATTTAATTCTTGCATTTCGTGTTCAAAATCTGAATCCTTGAAGAGTGCTGTTCCTGCGATTTTCAGCGTATGATTTTGTTCGGAATTTTGATGGCACCACCGGTCAAATGCTTTAATCAGTGTGATAAGATTCTTGCGTGGTGCTAGTGCGCCCACCGCACAAAAATAGTTGCCTGTAAAGCTAGATTTTCCTTTGGAAAATACCCGTTGTGGAGCATTAAGCGTGACGACTATTTTTTCTTCCGAAATACGATAAGTTGATACTAAGTCTTCTTTACTCCAATTACTTACCGTGAATATTTTTTCAGCAACTTGAGCTCCTTTTCTAACCTGTTTTTGATAATACTTTGCGGCCGCGGCTGTAATCCATTCAGGATGATGTTCAAAATTGAGATCATGAATAGTAATCCACTGCCGCACTGTGGTGCGAGCAGGAAGACCATCCGTAGACCAGTATAATTGGGCACCAATCTTACGAATTGCATTCGGAACAGTGATATCATTCCAAACCTTCCAAAGTAAGGGGTGTCTTGCCATTGGAGCTACAACCATGAAATGAACGTTCGAAAAGTTCAATCCAAAAATTTCGGTGTCAATCTTACGATCTAGAAATAGAAAAAAACTGTGCTCGGGAAAAGATGGAATTATTTGCTCAAGCATTTTCAAGGTATAGACCCCTGTACCTTCTAATTTTCCTGGCAGCAGCCAACGAGCATTCACAGCTATTTTCATGATTCAAATGTACAAAAGGCAAGTTCTTAGCGTTAGTAAAGCGGTATATTCGCTGCCAAATTCGCTTAAATTAGCGTTAAACCATGTT
>PXYR01000157.1:0-1690 GCA_003023665.1 Bacteroidota bacterium | reverse complement strand
CTTTATTTATCTGTTTTAAAGAGAGTATTCATTCTTTCTATTTGCTGGGCAAGTCTTGCTTTTATCGGTGCATCGGTGCTCACCAATCTTTTCTTTAAAGATACGCCTACCCGGGTTCTGGTTACTGCGGCATTTTCAATTATACCGTTCACTTTAATGTTGCTAAATGCAGAGGTATTTCGTGCAATGGGAAAGTCGCTTCTATTTTCACTTAATCAGCATGGTACTATTTATGTTATCATTGGTGTTTTATTGGCATTTGTGCCTTTTCCTGAAGAATATACTGCTGCATCTGCCGCTCAAACATCCCTCTTCTTGTTGTTAGGTATCTCCGGGCTTTTCTTTCTATGGACTACCATTTATATTCTCAATAAAATGAAGGGAGAACAGGCAACAATAAATGGGTGGAAAGGAAAGCTGTTCACCTTAGGTACACCAATGCTTATTTCCTCTTCTTTATTTTTGGTCATTAGCTGGTCTGACACATTGATGTTGGGGTACTATTTACCTGAAGGAGACGTTGGAGTATATAGAATTGTGTTCAAAATTGTTACACTTATCACGTTTACTCAATTTGCCCTAAATACGGTGGTGGCTCCTATGATAAGCGCCTTGAGAAATAAACGTGATGAATTATACGAGATGGCGGATAAAGTAGCTCAATTAAACTTATATACAGCAGGTCCAATTTTTCTTATAGTGCTGTTTTTTGGGCCTTTTCTAATTAGCATTTTTGGTGTGGAGAATCCATCTGTTGCTTATCCATGGTTAATACTTTTAGCTCTGGGACAGTTAACAAATGCTTTTGCAGGTCCAGTGATGAATATTTTAAATATGACCGGGTATGAAAAAAGTGCTCGAAATACCATGCTTGTTACGGCCGTTTTGAATGTTATTTTGAATTTATTGATGATACCGAAATTCGGACCTTTAGGAGCTGCAGTTGCCACCACAGCTACCATGATAGGTTGGAATGTATGGGCTGCTGCTCTAGTGTTTAAATATCACGGGGTTGTAGCGGTGCCTTTCTTTACCCACATTCGTCGCAATGAGAAAGGCTAACCTATTTATCATTGGCGCAGCGAAAGCGGGAACCACGGCGCTCTCTGAATTATTAACTTCCCATAAAGATGTGTCGGGAATGGCGATAAAAGAGCCGGGACATTTTTGTAATGATATCTATGAGAACGGCTTTTCAAAAGAATATCAAAACCTTCTACGTTGGTCGGAGGAACAATACTTTGAAAAGGATTTTGAAAAACGCCACATGTCCTTCATTAAGGATATAAAAAACTATAATAGGTTAGTTGAGGAAACGCCAAAATCAGCCTATATATTGGATGCTTCTACGGCCTATTTGCCAAGTGCAAATGCTGCAGAAAATATATTTAATTATAACCCCAACGCCAAGATTATCGTTTGCCTTCGAAATCCAGTTACTCGTGCCTACAGTCACTTTAACATGGCATTGAAATATGGTAAAGAACAGCGAACATTTATGGAGGCCGTGAAGGCTGAATCCAAGTTAAAAGCAAGGTGGGGGTGGGAAGAAGGCTATTTAGAATTAGGTTTATACGCACCTCAGTTAAAACGTTGGTTAAAGCACTTTGATACCAAGCAAGTTTATATAGTGTGGCAGGAACAAATGCTTGAAGATGCCAATCAGGTCCTAGAGGAAATTAAAAATTTT
>PXYR01000156.1 GCA_003023665.1 Bacteroidota bacterium | reverse complement strand
TGTCTTTACTTAGGACCTCAGAATATTGGAAGTACAGAGTTGTTTATTGAAGAAATTGCGCCAATGCCGCAAACGCCTCTAAGTGCCGGATTAAAGACAGCAGGAAAAGGCACTTTGATTTCTTTGGGTACAGGTGTGGTAATCGTATTTGCGGCTGTAGGCATGGCTGGAGCTTCTTCAGGGGATTCTTGGACACCCGTCTTTGTTGCTGCTTTCGGTGTGCTTGTCGCCATTGCCGGTACAGCATTGTCATTGGTAATAGGTGCTGCAAAGGGAATACAGACCTCTGTGGTGAATAACGTGGATATGCGCCGAAGACAAAAAGCATCTCGAAGAAGTTCTGGAAGTACAAGTTTTGTGGTCTTGCCAATGGAATTAAATCAAGTTCCAGAGGAGCTTCGAATTCCTTTATTGGAAGGACGCTCGTAAGTATTAGAATTCGTCGTTAAATGCGTCGCCTTCACCGGGGTAATCGAAAGAGCTTGGGATACAATCAACATCAATATCTAATGTCCCTTTTGGACGTTCAAACGGCTCCATGCTAATTTCAAGCTTTGGGTTTGAATAGTTCTTTTTCATATATACACCCCAAATGGGTAGGGCAGAGGTAGCGCCCTGGCCGTAATAGGTCCCAAATCCGCCTCCAAAGTGAGCTGCACGATCTTCACAGCCAGTCCAAACACCTGTTATTAGGTTGGGTACCGCTCCCATGAACCAGGCATCAGAATTGTTTTGAGTGGTGCCAGTCTTGCCCGCTATTTCATTTGTAAATGCATAAGGATAGCCAGTTACCGCTTTATTGCGATAGAATTTCTCTCCATAGTTGTGCCTTAATCGCTGACCGGTGCCGTCTTCAGTAACCCCCATCAAGAGTTTTAGAATGGCGTAAGCTTCTTTTTCACCCATCACTTGGTGTGTTTCTGGCGTGAATTCTTCTAAAACGACTCCGTTTTTATCTTCAATTCTTGTAATCATGATGGGCTGCACGTAGCGTCCCTTGTTGGCAAAGGCAGTGTAAGACCCAACCATTTCAAAAACACTGAGGTCCACTGTACCTAAGGCTATAGAAGGCACCTCAGGGATGTCTCCAGTAATGCCCATCTTCCTTGCCAATTTTATCACAGGTCTAGGACCAATTTGCTTCATCAAAAAAGTGGTAACTGTATTCATAGAATTCGCTAAAGCATGTTTCAAGGATTTAGTCCCACCATACTTGCCGTCAGAATTAGATGGGCACCAATCTTCAATCAACCCGTATTCGCCTTTTTCAATACAAATCTTTGCATTGGGTACCTGCATGCAAGGACTATAATTTTTCTCAATAATGGCTGACGCATAGACAAATGGTTTGAACGTCGAGCCCACCTGACGCTTACCTTGCTTGACATGGTCGTATTTGAAATATTGGTAGTCATTGCCGCCAACCCATGCCTTTACGAATCCAGTTTGAGGTTCCATTGACATCATTCCTACCTGATAGATTCCTTTGTAATACATTATACTATCACGTGGGCTCATGGTAGTGTCAATATCACCCTCCCAGCTGAAAACGGTCATGGGAATCGGTGTATTAAATACCTCATTGATGCTATCCTTACTTACACCCCGTTTCTTCAAGCCTCTATATCGTTGTGTTCTGCGCATGGCCTGATCTACTATTTTTCTAACGTTACCTGCTGGGTCATCGTCAAAATAAAACGGGCCGTACTTGCGATCTTCTTTTATAATATCGAAAATACGTTGAAGGTTGCTCATGTGTTCTTGCACAGCTTCTTCCGCGTTACGCTGCATCTCAGCATTTATAGTGGTATATATTTTAAGTCCGCCGGTATACAAATTCAAATCATTGCCCGTACGTTTTTCATACTCTTTAATCCAACCTTTCATATATCCTCTTAGATATTCACGGAAATAAGGCGCCAAACCAGCGTTATGGCTTTGGGGTCTGAACTCTAATTGGACAGGTAACTCTTTTAAGCTGTCTTTAATTTCTTCTGTCAAAAAACCGTTCTTAACCATTTGAACAAAAACTTGGTCGCGACGCTGTTTTGATTGCTCTGGATACTTGCGCGGATTGTAAAGTGACGGGTTTTTGGCCATGGCCACAAGTACAGCGGCTTCCTCTATTTTCAGGTCTATTGGTTTTTTGTTGAAGTAAACTCTAGCCGCGGAATTAATACCAACAGCTTGATAAAGAAAATCGAATTGATTCAGGTAGAGAGCGATGATTTCCTCCTTGGTGAACATGCGCTCAAGTTGAACGGCTATGATCCATTCACCTAACTTTTGACCAATTCGTTCAATAATATTTCGAGCAGGATCATTGAATTGCATTTTGGCAAGTTGTTGGGTCAATGTAGAACCTCCACCTTTACTACCCAGACCAGAAATCGCACGAGCAAGCGCTCTTGCATCAATTCCACTGTGGCTAAAAAAACGTTCGTCCTCTGTAGCCACAAGAGCATTGATTAGGTTAGGCGAAATTTCTTCGTAAATCGCAGGAGTGCGATTCTCATAAAAAAATGTACCCAAAACTTCATTGTCTTCAGTGATGATTTCTGTGGCTAATTTCGTTTCGGGATTAGCGATTTGCTCAATAGAAGGGAGTTCTCCAAAAGCTCCAATAGATGTGAGATACAAGGCCAAAGCAAGCCCCCAAACAGGACTGGTGATCACCAAAACGGTTAGGAAGACCTTCTTGGTGATTTTTCTTTTTACAGGTGTTTCTTTATCCTTCGCCATATTCAAAAATAACGTTTAGCACGTCGCGACCTTAACGCACAATAAGAACTTTTCCTTGTGCCGTAATTTCTCCTAAATCATCAGTAGCATAGATGAGGTATACACCAGAAGCTACCGGTGAGCCGTCTATTTTATTGCCGTCCCATTGTGCTTGCCCGCCGGCAGCTTGTAAGTCATTTACTAATGCACCACTAACATCTGTGATTTTAATCCGTGCATCGCCAGTATTTCCCTGTATAAATAACGGTCCTGTATAGCCGGGCCTAATGGGGTTGGGGTATACTACCAATTCAGGATTCGTTCCTACATACCCCGGTGTTGCAATTCCTCTAAATCCTATAAGACCCGCATCCGTTGCTATGATGACTTCCCCTGTATTTGGGTCAGTTGCAACACTGAGTATGGTGTTGCTTAGTAACGGACTATTTTCTGCGGTGAATTGATGAATGGTCTGGAGTCCATCAGGGCTCACAAGAAAGAGGCCTGCTCCACGAGTACCTAGCCACTTTTGGTTACCACCATCTACATGAATGGCACTCACGGGATTTTCACCAAGCAGCTTTTGAACCACGCCTTCTTCCTCGAATAAAATGGGTCGCGCATCTCGGTTCCCCGAACCGTCAAAAACGTTATCTGGGCTATACAAAACAACTAGGCCTTCATCGGTTCCAATCCAAAGTTCACCATCATGATCAAAAGCCAGGCTAAGTATCTTGTCAGAGGGAAGATTACCGCTTCCTATGCCGCTGGTTATTTTTCGTTTGATACCTATACCATTTTCATCTTTATAGCCATAAATTCCATTGGTACGGCTTTGAATGAAGATCATGCCGTCTTTGGTTACGATATCTTTTAGGGCCACACCATCTGCCCCTGGCGAAAGACTATATGCAGTAAAATCGCCTTCTTGATTTATACTATACAATGGTGTATTGACTAAGGATTGTACGCCCCACAAGATTCCGTTTTCATCAAAGGTGATTCCTCCTGTTCTAAGGTCTGAAGCATTGCCACCAACGCCTTTGAGCACACCACTACTATTGGTTGTATTAAATAAGGCCACTGTGTCTAACGATTCATAGCTTCCAATACCCTCAAGTTTGACTATGCCTTTTCCCCAAGAGCTCAAATACAATTGAATTTCTCCTGTGCTGGATATCTTGAAAGCAGCATCAACAA
>PXYR01000155.1 GCA_003023665.1 Bacteroidota bacterium | reverse complement strand
TACAAACCGAGTTGGTGCCATATTTCAAACTACTAGTGCTATCACTTCATTAAATAAAACAAATCGGGTTAAGTTTATGATCCGTCAAAGCTATTTTATCATCCCCCCAATACTAATAGGTGCAATCATTGGAGCCAATTTAGCCGTTGATATTCCAGAAAGTATTTTAAGAGTTTGCATTGGAACTGTAATGATTGGTTTGCTCATTACTATGCTTTCCAATCCAAAGAAATGGTTGATACCAACAGACGGATCTAACAAAAAGAAAACACCCAAAATTTGGCTTGCTTATTTTGGTTTAGGGCTATACGGAGGTTTTATTCAAATGGGGTTTGGAATATTCTTTCTATCCATAAGTGTTCTCATGGCAAAATATGCTCTTAAAGATGGCAACATCATGAAGCTTTTCACAGCGTTCCTAATGACCATTCCTTCTTTCATCATTTTCGCTCTTAGTGGTTCTATTGATTGGGTTTACGGGTTAACATTAGCCGCCGGAACCGCCTCTGGAGCGCGCTTTGGCGCAAAAAAAGTAGTACACCATCCAAAGGCAAGTGCCATTACTAGAAAAGTATTAATTGCCGTAATTTTGGTGGCAATCATTAAGATGTTTCAACCTCTAGTACTTGAATTAACTCGCTGATGTCTACTCCCTGGTACGCCCAATGGTTTAATACCACTTATTACCACGATTTATACCAAAATAGAGATGATCGTGAAGCGTTGCGATTTATTAAAGAGCTGTGTACTAAACTTAAAGTAAAGAATGGCGAAAGCGCACTAGACCTTGCCTGTGGACGTGGACGTCATGCAAAAGTGCTTTCAGAACAAGGATTAAAAACTTTGGGTGTAGATCTGAGCCAAGAAAGCATTGAATTTGCCCGTCGGTATGAACACAAGCATTTACATTTTGAAGTCGGTAATATGCTAGAGGAATTGCCTTTTGGCCCTTTTGATTGGGTAATGAACCTGTTCACAAGTTTTGGTTATTTTGAAAATGACAACTTACATGAACTGGCGCTAAAAAATATGGCGAAGACCTTAAAACCAAAAGGAAAATTGGTCATGGATTTTATGAATAGCGGCAAAATCAAGGAGAATCTTATCCCTGAAAATATAGTTCATACAGAAATGGCAACGTATGGAATAACCAGAAAGTTGGAAAAAGGATATATTGTAAAAAATATTCAAGTCAATCACGGCAATTCAATTTTAAATTTCGAAGAGCGCGTTAGAGCCTTTAGTGCAGATGACTTTAAAAAAATGTTAGATAAAGCGAGATTAGAAGTGGTCGAAATTGCCGGCGATTATGACCTAAGTCCTTACTCTAAAAAAAACAGCAATCGAATGATAATTATAGCCCAAAAAGAAACGTCATGATTTCGTTGGTACTTTTTACGGCCGTAATCCTGGGAGGCTTGGCTTCGTTCATCATTCAAACGGAAAGTTCTTTCTTTAAATTAAGCCTAGCATTTTCAGGTGCATTCCTATTTGGGACCTTATTAACTCATCTTTTGCCTGAAGTTTTTACTAATCCTAACGGTGGCTATTGGGTGCTTTTGGGTTTTGGTCTTCAATTGGTACTTGACTTTATTAGTAAGGGGCTTGAACACGGCCATTTGCACATCCAAAGAAATAAAATCCCATTACTCCCGCTGGTGGGTTTATTTATTCATGCTTTTATAGAGGGAATGCCCCTTGGGTTGGACGGTGAATATCATGAGCACCATAATCATTACGGTGACGGCCTATTGTGGTCTATTGCCTTACATAAATTACCAATCGCACTTCTTGTTGCAACAGCATTAAGATCAGCAAGGTTATCAAGTTGGAAGGTGATTAGTGGTATTCTTCTTTTTGCAGTTTGCTCTCCATTAGGAAATGCCTTTGCGATAAACACCAATTTTGATCAGAGTAATTTTTTGCCGCTACTCGGAATTGCCACAGGATTGTTACTTCATGTAAGTACCACTATTCTCTTTGAAAGTGCCTCTAATCACCAATTTAACGCTATTAAGATGGTAGTTGTGGCTGCGGGAATTTCATTGAGTCTGTTCCTCTTTTAGCCCACAAGCCTTATATAGTTTTTTCCGCGTCATTGATAGATAAAACTTAATTCAATTTTAGCTGAGTTAGTCTACCTCTATCGTATTTTTGATTTTCAAATAAAAAAATTTAATATGGCTGTACTAGTTGGCAAAAAAGCACCTGACTTTACTGCGTCGGCGGTAATTAACGGAGAAGAAATCATTGATGACTTTAAATTATCTGATTATTCAGGCAAATATGTAATCCTATTTTTCTATCCAAAAGACTTCACTTTTGTTTGTCCAACAGAATTACACGCATTCCAAGCGCGTAAATCTGAATTTGAATCCAAAGGCGTTGAACTAATCGCAGTAAGCACGGATACTGAACAAAGCCACTGGGGTTGGTTGCAAATGAATAAGGATCAGGGCGGCATACAGGGAATCACGTATCCTATTGTTGCAGACACCAATAAAACAATCTCACACAATTACGATGTTCTTGATGGAGAATGGTCGTATGATGAAGATGGAAATTTGGAAGCCTCAGGAGAAATGATTGCTTACAGAGGGCTATTCCTAATTGATAAGGAAGGTACCGTGATGCATCAATTAGTGAATTTTTTCCCATTAGGTCGTTCTGTTGATGAAGCAATGCGTATGGTTGATGCACTTCAATATTTTGAAGAAAAAGGAGAAGTATGTCCTGCAAATTGGACACCTGGTAAAGAAGCAATGAAAGATACCCATGAAGGAGTTGCAGATTACTTGAGCAAAAACTAACAGTTTCTTAGTCTATAAAAAACCCGTTTGTGTTTACGCAAACGGGTTTTTTTATGCTTTTAACATTATAAATGCGTCTCGATAGAATAAATCTATATAGCCAATGATGCCCCGAAACCCCATTAAACACTAGGGTTCAATAAGATTAAAATTGACTTGCAAAAAAAGTATCCTTTTTTTTACAACTACCGTGAACCTACTTACGACAACTAGGTTATAGGTGTATGGAACATTCTGCGAAAGCAGATTTTCATGGCGGTTTAGGTAGAAAGGGGTCTTGGCGGGCCCCTTTCGTTTTCCTAGCCGAATATCACCAAATCCTTCTTCATAAAAGGATAAAGAACAGAGTGTTTTGTTTAGTAAACGGAGTTCATCCAGTGGTCCTGAGGACCACTGGAAACTCAACTTTTTTTCAGGTGCAACGAAGCTGAAGGAGTTCTGCATTAGCTCATCCTCTAGTTATCCCGGCTGAACATCATAAAAAAGCCCCTAGCAGATACTAGAGGCTTAAGTCGAATTTCTCTTTTGAATTACGCTGTCAAATCTATGAGCTTGCGTAAATATTCTTCTTTACTAGCTGCTGACCCCTCTGCTAGAGCACCGTCTTTGAAGGATGCAAGGAACGGAAGATTATCCACACCTCCTGCCTTTCTGGCCTCCGGGCTATGTTCAGCATTTACTTCTAGGAATACTATTCCTTCATGAGCCTCTTCGTTACTTACTCTTTTATATTTTGGGGCAAACATTTTACATGCGCCACACCAATCTGCGAAATACTTTACCACCACGCGATTGTTATCTTTCACGATTTGAGCGAAGTCCGCATCTGTTGCTAATTGTACTGCCATGTCTTCTTATTATTTATGTAAAAATATATAGAGTGATAATTCTACCGATAGAAATTTAATTGACCTTTTCTATCAACTCATAAGTCTTTTAAGCCTGATATTTCCAATTAATGAGGGTAAAAACAACCTATTGTTCAACCTCAGCACGATACTCCCTATGGTACAAGTCGCGAATAAGGCCATCACTCACTCCAATTTTTGGCACATAGATTCTAGGACAACCGGACCACTTCATTGCCTTTAAATAAATATCCAAACCAAAAGTAATA
>PXYR01000154.1 GCA_003023665.1 Bacteroidota bacterium | reverse complement strand
TGGCTAAGGTACTATCACTTGGGACAAAGAAGGTGCCTGTATCAAGACTGATTACTTCTTCGGTCAGCTTTATCTCCAAGGCCTCGTTTGAACTTAACTCTGAACCAACAATAGGTACCGTAAAGTGTCCATCCGTTAAACTTAAAGCACCATTCAACTTATATGAATCTATGGGGCCATAGAGTTCTAAACCACCTTGTAAATTACCTCTCAATTCATCCAATACACCACCAAGCAGTGGGTTGAAAGGTTCAATAGCAAATTGATCAAGACTAGCACGTAAATCAATTTCATTTTGATGAAAATCAAAGCGTGAATTAAATGTAAACGAACTCGTATTGCCTTGTCGCATTTGACCTGAAACATAGACTTGGTCTTCTTCGTTATAACTGGCTTTTGCTGTAAAGTCTCCGTATGTAAAGTCATTCAGTCCAAAATCCTCGAATTTTAAATTGGACAGTAACTCCGGTTGTTCAAAGGATTGGGCTAAATTCAACTCGGCACTTAGCTTTCCTGAAAGCACAACATCATCATTTCGTATGATGTAATTAAGCACATCTGCGTCCAAATTATTCGTCGTAAAGGCTAATTCAGGATTGTTTTTAGAAAGGAGGTTTCCTGTTAACCAAAAGGCTCCAGATGGTCCAACTGCCCCTACCGAATCCGCACGGATTTTTGAGTCTTCCCACACAATAGACCCTGAGCGCGTTGATGAAAATGAAGAAGTCCCAATGTTAAAAGAAAGGGAATCCATGTTTATTTGACCCTTTGAGAAATCTCCATTGAGGTTCACATGACTAGGTATGGAGTCAATAAAGCTAAAGTCCATTTCAACTTCCCGTTGGTTCATCTCACCTGCAGTATTCAAAACAATATCCTTGAATTTAAAACGCTTATAATCAAAGGACTCTGCTTGAATCGAAGACGAATGGACCCTCTGATTCTGAGAGGCTTTTAGGGCTATACCCCTTCCTGAGAAGTCTTTGGAACGGAAAGATGGAATGTTGCATTCTGTGGACCAATACCGATTAGATCCACTGTAATAACCAAAAGCACGAGTCTGCTCACTAACTAAGACATCCACATGCGCTAGATCAGCTATCCAGCCTATATCTCCCGCATGAAGATCAAAACTAAAGTCAGTAGGTATCCAAGGTTTTGGGTCTTGTACAATTACATCTTGCACGATGTGTTCAGCAATTAAAGGCATATCCTGCAAATCCCATTTACCGGAAATTGAAAAATCCAATACATCGCTAGAAAGATTTATGGCTCTAACTCCTGAAGAAACGTTATGTATGACATTAAGAGTTCTTAAAAATATCACATCATTCGGTCTAGACAGTACGGTATTACTCAGGAGCAATGCGCCTATGCCCTCTTCATTAAACGTACATTCAACATCTGTCATTAGTACCTGACCAGTATCTAACGGATCTAAAATGTCTAGAGAAACAGCATTTAATTTCCCGCTTATTTTAGTAATCCCTAATGCTTTACTAGCAGCAAGCTCAACATCAAAATTAGAATCAAGTGAGCTTAGCCAAAGAGTGTCTTTACTGGCCGTATGGTAATAGGATGCACCTATGCCCCTTACTTTTTTTCCCTGAGAAACTAATGAAGGAAAAACACCTAATACCTGAAAGTTCTTATTTTCAATTACCGCGCTCATATTTGGCAAAAGACTCAACTGTGCCGTTGCGCGCTGTATAGGACCTAAACCTAAAGACTTGCTAAGAATGGTGGCGCGTACAGGTTCATCTATTCCCGGGCTTTTAAGCACTATTTCAGAATGTTGGTCTATAAATTTCAGCGACCAATCAACATCTGAGAAATCCGTTTGGACCTTGATTTCCGCCTGATTGGGTTTTACATATTCAAAAATATCTTCATAGCCTTCAAAAAGGGACCAAGTATACAGGCTCTCCTTAGGGAAAATGTCGCCTTCAATATTGTATTTACCCGTGTTTCCTTGTTTATACTTTGTGCGTATTTCATAAGCTTCATTTCCGCCTATTAACCATCCCATAAACCCTGCTGAATCTGCAGATAGTTGGTAGTTGAATGAAGCACTCTGAAAAATATTCCAAAACTTTTCATCAAGACGGTCAGCAAGATTGGGATTATCAGGGATACTTATCTTTCCATTCCAAACAGTAACGGTGTCAGATCCCTTGAGAAGACCTTGGATAGAAATTAATTCTGGACTTTCGGCCGAAAAATCAAACTCAAAATTTCCATTCGCCCGATAACCCATTTGATTGGAGAACATATTTATTTCATAACCCTCATACTTAACTATGGAGAACAATGAATCTGCCGCAACAGCGTCATCAACATTTAACTGGTTTAAATAGAATGCTACAAAGCCTTTGGTACTATCCTCAAATGGAATGGATATACCTTTAAAATTCAAGGTAGCTATATCCAAAGCAAATAGACTCGATTCACCATTTGAAGAGGAATCTAAAACTGAACGTACCATATTTCTCATCAAAAGACCATCAACTGGTTGTAAGACTTCTATGGTATCCAACTCAATAGCATCAATACCCAAGGTAGTGGACCAAATGATGTCTCTAACCTCTATGCTTCCTGAACGTACCACTGCCGTATCGTGAAAATAAATTACTGTACTTGGAAGACTAAAACTTGCAGGAAATGTATAGTTAAAGCCGTTAAAATCAATTTTAAGCCCCCGCTCCTCTATTGCCGGTGCAATAAAGCTGCTATAAAACTTCTTTTGGAAGAATGCTGAATGAAGCAAAGTGGTAATTGCTAAAGTGAATACAAGCACTAAGACAAGCAGGGAAACTGCTAAGCGCCTTAAGGTTCTTACAAGACCATTTTGCTTTACTTTTGACTCGTTCATGGACAACCAACCTTACATATTAGCAATTGAGAGCAGCTGTGACGATACATCCGCGGCAGTTTTGCTGGGGAAAAAAGTGTTGTCCAATGAAATTGCTTCTCAAGCGGTTCATACTGCCTATGGTGGTGTTGTTCCTGAATTGGCCTCACGAGCGCACCAACAAAACATTGTTCCAGTGGTAGATCGTGCGTTAAAGGTAGCAAATATCGAACCTTCACAACTAGATGCAATTGCTTTTACCAATGGACCTGGATTAATGGGTTCATTAATGGTAGGAACTTCTTTTGCCAAGAGTTTAGCATTAACCCTTGATATTCCATTAATTCCTGTCCATCACATGCATGCGCATATTCTAGCACATGCGATTGAAGGTGCTCATGCAACGCCTGTAGCTTATCCTTTTCTTTGCCTTACAGTTAGCGGAGGACACACACAATTAGTTCGAGTTGATGCACCCAAGAACATGGAGGTTTTAGGCGAAACCATAGATGATGCTGTTGGTGAAGCTTTTGATAAGGCGGCTAAAATTCTAGGTCTACCCTATCCCGGTGGACCTCACATTGACCGATTGGCTAAAAATGGAGATGATACGTTTATGGAATTTAATCGTTCCAACGTGGCGAACTACGACTATAGTTTTTCTGGTATGAAAACAAGTTTTCTTTATGCCCTTCAAAAGCACGTTAAGGAAACGCCAGACTTTATAGAAAAACATAAAGCAGATATCTGCGCAAGCTATCAACGTGCGCTATTAGATGTACTCTTTGACAAGTTGGAAAAAGCTATAAAAGATACGGGGATCTCCAATGTGGCGTTAGCTGGTGGCGTTAGTGCCAATTCAGCGCTACGAAAACGATTGCACAATCTTGGTATCCAAAAACGATTAAACACCTACGTACCGCCATTAGAGTATACTACTGATAATGCAGCTATGATTGGTATTGCAGGATACTATAATTATAGAAACGGTGAATATGCAGATTTAAGTATCAGCTCAACTGCCAAAGCAAAGTTTTAGAGCGTGGTCAATCTCAATAAAAAAAGAAGCAACTTTGTTCCATGGAAACTTCTATTCTAATCGGCGCAACTGCTCAGGTCCAACT
>PXYR01000032.1 GCA_003023665.1 Bacteroidota bacterium | reverse complement strand
AACATTCTACCTAAACGATAAGCATACAAGGGCAAAGACGCTCCTCGAATTCCTGCTTCCATCAAATAAACTTGACTTCTAACTGTTTCATCAGTTGTAGCATATGCCTCGTCCAAAAGATCTAAAGCTCCAGCGTATTCTGAACGACTTTCATCTGCATTAGCCCAATTTAGATACGTCGCTTCTATGGCTTCTTTCTTTGCTTTTACCTTATTTTTTTTCAGCTGTTCCGTTTGACCTATGAAGTACTTCCAATAGTTGGCTGTTGACGCATAATTTGATGCAAGTGCGATACGCACTGCATCATCTGCATCCATGGCTTCTTTCATAATCGCCAATTTCTGCTCACGAATTTCAACAACAGTAGGATTGTATAAATTGATAGCTTGCTCAATACCTGTTGATGTCAAAAAGCGGTCTGTAGAACCTGGGAAACCAAACACCATGGTAAAATCACCGTCCTGAACCCCATTTAAACTTACAGGTAAATGATGCTTTGGCGTTAATGGTACATTTTCAGGGCTCATATCAGAAGGATTGCCTTCTGCATCCGCATAAATACGGAACATTGAGAAATCTCCAGTATGACGCGGCCACATCCAATTATCCGTATCCCCACCATATTTGCCAACACTGCTTGGCGGAGCGCCAACTAAGCGAACATCTTTATACGTATTGAATACAAACAAATAATATTCATTATTGTGAAAAAAGCTTCGCATATATCCGTTATACGGCGTGTTTTCCGTAGCTAAAGTCACAAGAGAGTCTCCAATCGCCTTTGCTTTAGCGGCGCGCTGTGCTTCACTCATATCTTCATTCAACTCTGCCAAAACAATGTCCGTGACATCTTCCATTCGGACTAAAATGGCAGCCGTAAGGCCTGGATTGGTGCGTTCCTCCTCACGAGTCATTGCCCAAAAACCATCTGTCAAGTAATCATTTTCCACTGAAGAATGTGAACGAATAGCATCGTAACCGCAATGATGATTGGTGAGCATTAACCCTTGATTGGAAATAATCTCACCCGTACAGAACCCTCCTAGAGACACTATAGCATCCTTAATAGAGGCATTATTGATATCATATAGTTCTTCTGCCGTCAAATTCAAACCATTAGCTTGCATTTCAGCTATATTTAATCGCTTGATCAACATAGGCAGCCACATTCCTTCGTGGGCAGAAGAGTTCGTGCTGCTTAATATCAATGAAATAGTTACTATTCCGGCTAAAAATCTTTTCATCTTTACTCTTTGGTTAAGTTTTTTATGGCAGACCCTACCAACATGGACGGTGCGTTCAAATATACATTATAAGGTTTCAATTACAGGTCAAGAGCCTTCTTGGCGTTGCCTTCCATTAAAATTTCTTCAGGATTCTCCAACGCTTCTTTAATAGCAACTAAAGTTCCTACACTTTCTCGACCATCTATCACTCTATGATCATAGCTCAGGGCCACATACATCATAGGGCGAATTACAATTTCTCCATCAACTACAACAGGACGCTGAATAATATTGTGCATTCCAAGAATAGCGCTTTGAGGAGGGTTTATTATTGGCGTACTTAACATTGACCCAAATACACCTCCGTTTGTGATGGTAAAAGTACCTCCTGTCATCTCATCTATCGTAATCTTTCCGTCTCGTACCTTTTGTGCAAGTCTTCCAATCTCCCGTTCTACACCAGCGAAATCCATGTTCTCAGCGTTACGTAATACGGGTACCATAAGGCCTTTCGGTCCACTTACAGCGATGCTCACGTCTACATAATCGAAACTAATCATATGATCTCCGTCAATCATACTATTTGTTGCAGGGTACATTTGAAGAGCACGGGTTGCGGCAAGAGTGAAAAAGCTCATAAAGCCCAATTTGACACCGTGCTTCTCTACGAATGCATCTTTATATTTATTTCTTAAATCAAAGATTGGCTTCATGTCCACCTCGTTAAATGTGGTCAACATGGCGGTTTCGTTCTTTACAGTAACTAAACGACTAGCCAATTTCCGTCTAAGGCTACTCATTTTCTTGCTTTTAGAACCACGCTCACCACTACCTGCAGAACCCATAGAAGCAACAGCCTCAATAACGTCTGCCTTGGTAATACGTCCGTCTTTACCTGTGCCTTTATTTAATTCCAGTCCGGTCTCTGCCAACATTTTTTTAGCTGCTGGACTCGCCGTTCCTGTTGCATAAGTCTGTGAGGTAGCAACGGGAGCAGGTTTATCAGATGTTGGAGCAGGATTCGGAGTTGATGCTGGTGCTGAACTACCGGATGGTCTTTCTGCAGCAGTATCTATAATGCAAACCACTTGGCCCACCTCAACCACATCTCCTTCTTCAGCTCTCAAAGAAATAATGCCTGCTTCTTCTGCTGGTAATTCTAGGGTGGCTTTATCTGAATCTACTTCCGCAATCGCCTGATCTTTTTCTACGTAATCACCGTCGCTAACCAACCATGTGGCAATTTCAACTTCCGTAATTGATTCGCCTGGTGAAGGCACTTTCATTTCTAACATATCTCTAAAACTTAGATACTAAATACTCTTTCTATTGTTTCGCGTTGACGTATATGCGCAACTCTGCTTGAGCCACTCGCCGTGGATGCACTTGGAGCAGGCGATACAAGTGTTAATTTTTGATGCATTTGCCAGAACATATAAGTCCAAGCACCCATATTCGCGGGTTCCTCTTGCGCCCAAATATGTTGATGAGCATTCGGATATTTCGCTACCTCCTCTTTTATCGCAAGGTCATCTAACGGGTATAATTGTTCTATTCTGATTAGCGCCACCTGATCTGCCTTTTGAGCCTCGCGTTCTTCAAGTAATTCATAGTATAACTTCCCTGAACAGAAAACCACCTTGGTCACCTCTTCTGCATTAACATCGTTATCTGGAATCACATGCTGAAAGGTCCCTTCTGCCAGGTCTTCAAGTGAACTTTTCACTCTTGGGTGCCTTAGCAAACTCTTTGGAGACATAACTACCAACGGTCTTCTGAAGTGCCTTTTCTGTTGCCTGCGAAGCAGGTGAAAGAGATTTGCAGGCGTAGTACAATTTGCAATGGTCATGTTCTCTTCAGCACACAGCTGCAAGAATCGCTCTAGTCTGGCAGAACTATGCTCAGCACCCTGACCTTCATACCCATGAGGTAGCAAAAGAACTAGACCGTTTTGAACTTTCCATTTATCCTCTGCAGCACTCAGGAACTGGTCAATAATAATTTGGGCACCATTTGCAAAATCTCCGAACTGGGCTTCCCAAATGGTTAACGTATCTGGAGCTGCCATGGCGTAACCGTAATCAAAACCCATGACGGCATATTCACTGAGCAATGAATTATAAATCGCAAAACGACCTTCTTTACCAGGATATTCATTCAACAGACTTACTTCCTCCTCGCTATCTTCAACCTTTAAAATCGCATGTCTATGTGAAAATGTTCCGCGCTCAACATCCTCACCAGATATTCTAATATTAAAGTCCTCTGAAAGCAATGAACCGTAAGCAAGTAATTCTGCCATTCCCCAGTCCAGGCTATTGCGATTCTTGCTTACTTGATCCGCTCTATCCTTCATCAAACGCTCAGTTTTACGCAGAAACTTTTTGCCTTCAGGTAACGTGGTGATGTATTTAGCTATATCTCTAAGTTTATCAAGATCAAAGGTGGTATCAACTTGTTGGAGCATCTCTCCAGGTTGGGCACCTGGGTATTTTGTCCATTCATCATTCATAAATGGTACAATCCTGTTGTGCTCGATTTTTTTTGATTCATCAAAATCAAGCTCAAGCATTGCCTTAAATTCGGCTTGCATCTCTTGAACTAAGCCTTCATTTGCCACGCCCTCTGCCAATAATTTTTTAGTATAGATTTCCCTAGGATTCGGATGCTTTGAAATTGCCTTATACAATAAGGGCTGGGTAAACCGAGGCTCATCTCCTTCATTATGGCCGTATTTACGATAACACAGAAGGTCAATGAAAATATCTCGGTTAAATCGCTGACGGTATTCAATGGACAAGCGCATCGCGTGCACCAGGGCCTCTGGATCATCTCCGTTCACGTGCAGTACAGGAGCAAGAATTACCTTGGCTACATCCGTACAATAGGTGGAGGAGCGAGCATCCTTATAATTGGTGGTAAAACCAACTTGATTATTAATTACTATATGCAGAGTACCGCCCGTTTGGTAACCATCCAGCCGTTCCATTTGAACGGTCTCATAAACCACTCCTTGGGCTGCGATTGCCGCATCACCGTGAATCAATATTGGGAGTACTTTTTTGTTATCGTGTTGGTAATCGTTGTTGATCTTCGCTCTAGCTATTCCTTCAACAACAGGATCTACCGCTTCCAAGTGAGATGGATTAGGAGCAATATTCATTTTGACGCTTATACCATCAGATGTAGTATGAAGAGTGGTATGACCAAGATGATATTTTACATCTCCATCAATTGTGATATCGTCAAAAGCTTTGCCTTCAAATTCAGAAAAGATCTGTTCACGCGGTTTACCAAAAATATTTGTCAATACATTAAGCCTTCCTCGGTGCGCCATTCCCAATACAAACTCTTCAACACCGTGACGGGCTGCATGGTTAATGGCTTCAGCTAATCCCGGTATAAGGGATTCCGCGCCTTCTATGGAAAAACGCTTTTGTCCTACGAACTTTGTATTTAAAAATACCTCAAAGCTTACGGCCTCATTGAGTTTATGAAGAATTTGCTTCTTCTCCTCCATGGTCAATGAAGGCTTATTGTCGTTTTCATGAATCCAATTCTTAATCCACGTTCTGCGTTCAGGATCACGAATGTAATTGTATTCAACACCGGTGCTTTGACAATAAATTGCCTCTAAGTGCTCAATAATTTTACGGAGTGTTCGAGGTCCACTTGCTCCTAATTCGGTTGCGGCATTGAATTCTGTTTCTAAATCGTCCTGAGATAATCCAAAGTTTTCAAGATGAAGCGTTGGTTGATATTCTCTGCGTTCTCTAACCGGATTCGTTTTAGTAAATAAGTGGCCTCTGGAGCGATATCCCTGAATAAGGTTTAAAACATGAAATTCCTTTATCACCTCTTGGGGCACACCAGCACCTTCAAGGTCATCCTCCGAATACACTTCTTGAGCAAAGTCATAGCCCTGAAAGAAAGCTCTCCAGCTTGGCTCAGTGTTATCCGGGTCGCTAAGATAACGTTGGTACTGCTCGTCTATAAATTCCGCATGTACGCTGCCTAAAAATGAAAATCTATCCATTTAAGAGTCTTGGTAATTCTTTCAAAAGTACAACACAAAATTGGGCTAACTATTTGATACGAATAATAATGATACAGTGATTTCAAACTTAATCTAGAGCCCAACATTTTAAACAAAAAAAAGAGCCTAAAAAGGCTCCTTGTTTAATACTCTTCTTCATTCCAGAGAAAATCCTCCTCCGAAGGATAATCCGGCCAAATCTCTTCTATGCTTTCGTATGTTTCTTCCTCCTCCTCTTCTATAGCTTGGAGATTTTCCACCACTTCTAGAGGAGCACCCGTACGAATTGCATAATCGATTAACTCATCGCGTGTTGCAGGCCATGGAGCATCGCTTAAATAAGAAGCTAATTCTAGAGTCCAGTACATAATATTATGGTATTAACTCGATTTGGTATTTCGTGCAAATGTAATCGAAATACGCACTTACGCAACTTTTTTGTAAAAATGTAGCGTTCTAATAACTTGGATTCCAAATTATCTCTTCATTTCCTTCTACATGAAGTATAAACCTAGCTTGGACAAAAAAGAAATCAGATAATCGATTCAAAAAGATTGGTATTTCTCTTTTTACCTCAACTTCATCTGCTAATGCTACGACCCTCCGTTCTGCACGACGGCAAACAGTGCGAGCCACTTGGGCCATCGAAGAAGCTTTAGAGCCACTGGGTAAAATGAAGTTTTTGAGTTCGGGAAGCTGTTCGTTCCACGAATCAATTTGTCTCTCTAAAGATTCTACTAGACTAGCATCCAATTTTGGCATTGGAAAATTCGCCTCACCTTCTAAGGCCAAATAGGAGCCCATTGAAAATAATTCACTTTGAATTTGAGCCAAGAAAGGGAAACAATTGTCCGGAGCTTCTGCTGCAAGAACACCTAACCATGAATTTAACTCATCCAGAGTACCGTATGCTTCCAAACGCATATCTGCCTTTGAAACCCTCTTGCCTGTTAGCAAAGAAGTTGATCCTTCATCTCCTGTTTTAGTATATATTTTCACTTAGTATGCTCTTTCTTTTCTCCCTTCAACGTAGAAAATGAAACTCTTGTTCACCACTCTATTTCCTCCAACGGTTGGATAGTTTCCTGTAAAATACCAATCCCCAGGATTATTTGGACAACTAAGGTGTAAATCTTTAATGTCCTGGTAAACAATACTCACCTTAGCCTGTACGTCAGGAGGAGTTAAAAGTTGAGCAATCTTATCACTAATCTCTTCTGCGGTAAACGGGGCATAGATTTCTTTGACGTAGTTCAAAACCTCACTGTCCGGTAACGATTCTTGCTTCTTACATTTTTTATATACCTCATCAATGACGCCATTCATCCCTCTTTCCTTTAGTAAAGCCACAGCAGCCCTAAAGGCAATAAAATCGCCCATACGAGCCATATCAATTCCGTAACAATCCGGATATCTTATCTGCGGAGCTGAAGATGCAATCACAATGTGCTTAGGTGATAATCGATCAAAGATTCTTAATATGCTTTGCTTTAAGGTCGTGCCGCGTACTATACTATCGTCAATTGCCACAAGGTGATCTTCCGGGTTCACTGCACCATGAGTAATGTCATATACGTGACTTACTAATTCATCTCTTGAACTGTCTTCTGTTATAAAGGTGCGGAGTTTTACATCTTTCCAGGCGACTTTTTCAACTCTTGGTCGTTTTGAGAGCACCTTCCTTAGTTCTGCTTCGTTCAAGTTTTTCCCATTAATCGCTTCAAATTTGAGTTGATTAAAGTAATCCTCCATACCCTTTACAACCCCATAAAAACTAACTTCAGCTGTATTTGGAATAAAGGAAAAGACCGTGTTATCAACCTCGCCATTGACCTTGTCAATTAATTTGGGGATTAATCGGCGACCCAGTTCAATTCTCTCATTATATATGTCTCGATCATTACCTCGTGAAAAGTAAATGCGTTCAAATGAACAGGCCTTGTATTCTAGCGGCTCTTTAATCTGTTCAATACTTACATCTCCGTGATTTTTCACAATAATCGCAGCACCAGGAGGCAATTCATTGACTTGATCCGTTTTAATATTCAAGGCTGTTTGTATGACAGGACGTTCAGAAGCCACAACCACAATCTCGTCATCATAATAATAGAACGCCGGGCGCACTCCAGCTTGGTCGCGCAAAACAAAGGAATCTCCATGTCCCATCATTCCTGCCATGGCGTAGCCACCGTCCCATTTTTTTGAAGCGCTCCTTAAAACTTCCGCCACATCAAGCCGCTTGGCTATTTCTGCTGTAGATTCTTTTTTGGTATATCCTTGCTCCTTGAGTTCGTAATACAACCGGTCATTTTCTTCATCCAAGAAATGACCTATCTTTTCCATGATAGTAACTGTATCCGCCTTTTCTTTTGGATGCTGACCTAATTCCACTAGTTCGCCAAACAGTTCGTCAACATTAGTCATGTTAAAATTACCCGCGACAATTAGATTACGAGTTGGCCAGTTATTTTGACGTAAGAAAGGATGGCAAGCCTCAATCGTATTTCCTCCGTAAGTCCCGTATCTTAAATGCCCTAAGAACACTTCACCCGTAAAAGGCAAATTCTTTTTGAGCCAAGAAACGTCTTTGAGTAGCTCAGTATTACCAGCAATTCCTTCCGCTATTCGCTTTTGTACTTTTCCAAAAATATCTCCAATGCTGTTTGAATCCACAGAACGATAACGCGAGATATAGCGAGTGCCGGGCTCCATGTTGAGCTTCACATTCGCCAAGCCTGCACCATCTTGACCGCGATTACGCTGTTTCTCCATAAGGAGATACATTTTGTTCAAGCCGTAGAATGCAGTTCCGTATTTCTCAACGTAGTATTCAAGGGGTTTGCGGAGACGTACAAAAGCAAGTCCACATTCGTGTTTGATGGGATCACTCATAGCGAGGTTTTCTGATGCTCAAACTTACCACAATTGGTGGGGCTGAACAAGTGCTATTAAATGAACTTTGACAGATCTAAATTCAACCATTCTAAAGCCGCTCCGTGAAGAAGATTCCCCTTCCTTTCCTGACTCCAAGGCATAGAATTTATGAGTTTTCCAGGGGCAAGTTCTCCCAGCGGAAATGGGTAATCTGTGCCTAAAGCCACTCGTTTCTCACCAACCAAGCCAACTATGTAATCGAGCATTTTTGGATCATGAACCAAGGAATCAAGCCAGAATTTGCCCATATATTTCTCTGGTGAAACTTTATTGTCAATCGCACATAAATCGGGGCGAACGTCAAAGCCGTGCTTTATTCGGGCTAAAGTAGCCGGGAAAGAACCTCCACCGTGTGCAAAAGCAAATCTAAGATTTGGCAAACGCTCAAATACACCTCCAAAAATTAGTGAACATATTGCTAGAGAGCTTTCCGCAGGCATTCCTACGAGCCAGGGCAACCAATACTTTTCCATCTTTTCCTTTCCCATCATGTCCCAAGGGTGAACAAATACGGCCATATCCAAATCCTGACACGCCTCGAAAACAGGAAATAGCTCAGGCGCATCTAGATTCCAATCGTTTATGTGTGTGCCAATTTGTATTCCTTTTAAGCCTATCTCTTTGCAACGCCTAAGTTCTTGAATTGCTAAATCTGGACTTTGCATAGGCAACGTACCTAACCCAACGAATCTCTTGGGATGCTTGGCACAGATTTCTGCTATATGATCGTTTAAAAAAATGGCAACTTCTAATGTGTCTTTTGGTTTAGCCCAATAGCTAAACATTACTGGAACTGTTGAAAGCACCTGTACATCAACATGCTGAGTGTCACATTCACTTATGCGTGTTGCAGGATCCCAACAATTGCTTTCTACCTCCCGAAAAAAATGATCGTCCTTAAACATTCGTGCACAAGAAGGCATGTGATGTTCTAATCTTATGAACCCTCCATATCCAAAACGCTCTCGAAAATTAGGAATGTCCTTAGGAAGGATATGTGTGTGGATATCAACCGAAAAATTTCTGCTAGTTACTTCACACATTCTTAAACAAATCTTGAATCCGTTTCCATGGTAGTCCCGCATTGATTGCATGTGCGCAATTCAAGGCTTGAATAGTATTCTTTAAACCTTGGTAAGAAATCTGTTTCAATATTTTTTAGTTCAAAATAAGTGTCGTGAAGTTTATGGTTACAATTCCCACAATACCACAAGAGGCCATCTGTAAAGCCTTTCCCTTCTCTGACTCGCTCAATAACAAGACCTATGCTGCCTTCATGGCGAACAGGACTATGGGGAACTTTTGCCGGCACAGTCATCATATCTCCGGGGCCAAGATTTAAGCTTTCAACCTTACCGTCTATTTGTACATTGACGGTGATATTTCCTTCGAGTTGATAGAAAAACTCCTCTGTCTCATTGTAATGGTAGTCTTTTCTAGCATTAGGACCTGCAACAACCATAACAATGTATTCATCACTATCAGGTGTTAAGTTCTTATTAGCTACTGGAGGTTTAAGTAGGTCCCGATTTTCATCTAACCACTTCTGGAAATTAAACGGTCTTAGTACTGACATGATTTGTTTGCTTTGGGATTTACAAGTTAGCGCAAAACTGAGCACTTTTAAAATTGCAGGCAAAGCTTCCTTATCTTCGCTACACTCAGACCCAAATGATGACTATTCGCAACTATATAAATGGCGCATTTACGGCGCCGGTTGAAGGTCAATATTTAGACAATATTGACCCCTCAACTGGGGAGACTTATGGACGTATTCCCCGAAGTCAACAAAGTGATGTAAACCTTGCGGTATCTGCAGCAAAAGATGCGTTTCACGCTTGGAGTTCGCTAAGTATTCAGGAGCGTTCACGCTGGCTAATGAAAATTTCCGATGCCATACATGATAAGCTTGATGTGCTAGCACTCGCAGAAAGCAAGGACAACGGGAAACCTCTTAAGCTCGCTACGGCAGTTGACATTCCTCGTGCAAGGGATAATTTTAAGTTTTATGCGACCGCTATTTTGCACGATTCTTATGACGTACATGATATGGGCAGTAGCGGTTTTAATTATACGCTTAGGCAGCCAATTGGGGTGGCAGGCTGTATAAGTCCTTGGAACCTGCCCCTTTATTTGTTCAGCTGGAAAATTGCTCCGGCACTTGCGGCAGGGAATACAGTAGTAGCAAAACCTTCAGAGGTTACGCCTGCGACCGCTTACCTATTGTGTGAAATTCTAGATGAAATTCATTTCCCAAAGGGTGTACTTAATATTGTCCACGGACTCGGCAGTGAAGTTGGTGCTGCTATTGTTGCTCATGAAGACACTAATATTATTTCATTTACAGGTGGAACTCAAACGGGAAAGACAATTTCTTCAGTAGCCGCCCCCATGTTTAAGAAGATCAGTCTTGAATTAGGCGGGAAAAATGCCAATGTCATTTTTGATGATTGTGATTTTGAAGATGCAGTCAACACCTCTGTACGATCCGCATTTGCCAATCAAGGGCAGATTTGTCTTTGTGGCTCACGTATTTACGTTCATCAAGGGATTTATGAAAAGTTTAAGACTGCGTTTTTAGAAAGAGTCGCTGGACTAACTGTTGCAGATCCCCTTTTGGAAGAGTCAAGAATGGGAGCTATTGTGAGCAAAGAACATATGAACAAAGTTTTGAGTTACATTGAGCTTGCAAAGGAGGAAGGAGGGAAACTTTTGATTGGCGGGCAACAAGTTAAGTTAGAAGGCCGATGTTCAAATGGGTACTTTATAGCCCCGACGGTTTTTGAGAACCTATCTTCTACGTGCAGGACAAATCAAGAAGAAATTTTTGGCCCTGTAGTCACTTTGACTCCCTTTGAAACAGAGCAAGAGGCACTAGAATTAGCAAATAGCACGCCTTATGGATTAGCCGCTACAATCTGGACATCGGACCTAAAGACAGCACACAGAGTGGCTGGTCAACTTCACGCCGGTATTATTTGGGTTAATTGTTGGTTACTTCGTGATCTTAGGACTCCATTTGGAGGCATGAAACAAAGTGGCGTTGGAAGAGAAGGCGGGTTCGAAGCGTTGCGTTTCTTTACAGAACCTAAAAACATTTGTATCAAACTATAATGACAAGCATTTCCGAAAAAGCATCTATTCTGCACCGCGCTGCTCGAAATCAAACTCCCGTAGCACAATTTTCTTTGTCAGAGAATTACAATTTAGAATCAGCGTATCAGGTTCAACATGAGTTAATCCAGCTTCGTCAAGAAGAAGGATTTCCAATTGTAGGCATCAAGATGGGATTTACCTCGCATGCTAAAATGAAGCAAATGGGGGTAAACGACATGATTATTGGCCAATTGACAAGCGATATGCAGCTAAGTAAAAGCAAACCTCTTGTAAAAGCCGATTGTTGTCACCCGCGTGCTGAACCAGAAATAGCGTTTCGTCTAAGCACCGATATTCATGAACCCTTAACTGCAAATGAAGCAATAAATCATGTTGATGGAGTAGCTGCTGCAATAGAAATCATTGATTCACGCTACGAGAACTTCAAATTTTCCCTTGAAGATGTTGTTGCAGATAATTGTAGCTCCTGTGCCTTTATGGTGGGGCAATGGTGTGATGTGCCTTTGGGCTTAAATGGATTAGATATGAAAATGAGTTTTGATGGCCAATATGAAGCGGAAGGCTCAAGTGACGCTATTTTGGATAACCCTTTTGAAGCTTTAGCCGCCGCTACAAGACTTGCACACCGCCATAATATTAAATTAAAAAAAGGGATGATAGTCTTGGCCGGAGCCTCAACTGCTGCATCATTTATCAAGGAAACTTCGAGTGTAAAGCTCAAAGTAGACGGTCTTGGGGAAACATCATTCACGATAGTATAAAACGCAAACGAGCCGCCCCGGGGTACGAAGCGGCTCGCTGAACAAAACCATGTCGCGTCAATGAAATTACTCGCTTACACTCATTTGGTGACGCATTTATATTAACACAAATCCCGTGCCAAAGTTTTAATTATCTTAAACTAATTAAAGTTGAACCCCAAGGCTAACCAACAGCTGAGACCTATTATAGCTCAACGGAATGTTATTCCAATCCCCTGTATGATCTTGAAAACTGCTGTAATAGGTAACATCAAGACTCAGCTTCCACAAGTCTAATCCAACGCCAACATTATATCCTACGGAAGGGGATTGAAACGTTTGATTATATGCATTATCGCTTACAGTTCCTTGGTAATGTACACCTGCTTCCGCCCTGACCAATTTCAATAATCGTATTCCCAGGTCAGCATCTAATTGAAGAAACTCATGATTAAATTGCCCATATACGCTGTTACCTGAAGCGTCAAACCCTTCCAAGAAATGCGTGTTTTTCGCAAATATCAAACTTCCAGAAGTATAAAGTTGATCGCCTAAGAATTGACGTCCAAAAACACCTAGATGATAACCGTTATCCGCAGTTTCGCCTTCGAGTATTTGTTGAGCAGAGTTCGTTGCATCACTTAAACCAATAGTACTAAGATTATAGTTTAATCCTGTTCTAATTCCCCAACGGCTCTGGGCACTTATGGAAATTGAAGACAATAGAACGATACCAATAAATATCTTTTTCATAGTTAACAGTATTGAGGTTTTTAATTAAACGTATTGCTACAATTATGCCAATTGCAACAAAATAAAATCATGACTACGCTGAATTTGACGTTTTACGTTGTTTAAAATTGAATTTAATCAATCTATTTATTCAGTATTACCCCCATAATCGAAAGGGTACTTTTGACCATTTATATTTTTTTTTGATCATTACCCCCATTATTTAAAGGGGTGCTTTGTTAAAATAGTAGTGTTTTATTTACACTACCCCTACTTTTTTGGGGGTATTGTTGCTTTTTGCATAATTTTGACGCCATAAAACCATCTAAAATGAAAAAAATAGACGCAATCATTAGAAAATCGCTATTCGATGAGGTGCGGGACGCACTTCACGAGGTGAATGTCTACTTTTTTAGTTACTGGGATGTAACTGGAGTAGGTCATGAAAAGAAAGGGAAAGTTTATCGCGGGGTTTCGTACAGCACATCGGATATACAAAGACGCTATTTAAGCATCGTCGTTAATGACGATTTTGTTAAACCTACTGTAATCGCTATCCTGAAAGCTGGCAATACAGGGGAAGTTGGCGACGGAAAAATTTTCGTAACACCCGTTGAAGAAGCTTATCGCATTAGAACTGGCGAAAGCGGCGGTCAAACATTGAAATAACATCTAATTACTATGGACACTACTTTAACTCTTACTGTAAACAACCTTTGGATGATGATTTGTACCGCCTTGGTATTCTTCATGCATCTTGGTTTTAGTTTTCTTGAAATTGGCCTTACTCGCCAAAAAAACACCATTAATATATTATTTAAGAACTTTTTCATCATAAGTATTGGACTCGTTCTATATGCGTTTGTTGGATTTAACTTGATGTATCCTGCATCCTTTTGGAGCGGGATTTTACCGGACTACTTTGTTGGACTTTTTGGACTTGAGAGCCCTATAGGAGAGAGCGGACTAGATTTAACTTACAATGAAGGATACACCTATTGGACAGACTTCTTGTTTCAGGGAATGTTTGCCGCTACAGCAGCAACTATAGTCTCAGGTGCAATAGCCGAACGTGCGAAGCTTGGTTCATTTTTCTTGTTTTCCATTTTATACGTTGGAATTGTATACCCTATAGTAGGGTCTTGGAAATGGGGCGGAGGATTCCTAGATGAATGGGGATTCTATGATTTTGCTGGATCTACTCTAGTTCACAGTGTTGGTGGCTGGGCTGCATTCTTGTATATAGCCAAATTAGGACCAAGAATTGGCAAGTTCACTAAAGAAGGTGCTCCATCCGCAATACCAGGTCATAATCTTCCTTTTGCAGCGGCAGGAGTCTTTATCTTATGGTTGGGTTGGTTTGGATTTAATGGGGGCTCCGTATTAAGTGCGGATCCTAGTTTGACCTCCCTAGTATTGACTACAACATCCTTAGCAGCAGCGGCTGGTGGTTTAGCAGCAGCTGGTTTCGTACATATCTTTTATAAAAACTTTGACCTAACTATGTTCATGAACGGGATTTTAGGTGGACTCGTAGGAATTACAGCCGGTGCAGATCAAATGAGCGTTTTAGAAGCAATCATTATTGGTGGAATTGGTGGTGTAGTTGTGGTACTAGGCGTTTCTTTACTGGACAAGTTAAGACTTGACGACCCAGTAGGCGCTGTTGCCGTGCACCTATTTACTGGAATCTGGGGAACACTTGCGGTAGGAATTTTTGGTGAGTTAGCTTCTTGGGATCAATTCTTAGTTCAGCTCGCGGGCGTTTGCTTGGTGGCCGTTTTCTGTGTCATTACCACAACCATTTTCCTCGCAGTAATCAACAAGATATGGGGTCTTCGCGTAGATAAAAAAGAAGAACTTGAAGGTCTTGACCAGGCAGAACATGGTGGAATGGCGGCCTACGCTGACTTCCGTATGAACCAACATTAAAACAAAATAATCTTAAAAAAGCGACCCGAGGTGCTGCAACACCTCGGGTCTAATAAAACAATTCTCGGTATGAAAATCATTTCAACAAAAGTCTCAAAAATTTGGGTAATAGCAATGTCCCTTTGTATTAACTACACAGTTAATGCACAAAGCACTGAAGATGAGTCTATAGAGTTCTCTGGCTCTGTTGACACCTACTTCAGAACCAATCTAAGCGGCGGTGATAAATTAGATGCGCCGGCTTCTAGTTTTGCAAACTTAAATGGGTTTGCTCTGGGTATGGTAAATGTCAAGGCAGAACAAAGTACTTCTCAAGGTGGGTTTGTTGCAGATTTAGTTTTTGGACCAAGAGGTACAGACGCTGTCTTTGCATCACCATATTATAGTGCCACGGGAAACATTGTTAACCAACTATATGCCTATTGGAATGCTAGTGAAAAACTTACTCTTACCCTAGGAAATTTCAATACATTCCTTGGATACGAAGTAATCTCCCCCGTGGACAACTTCCATTATTCTACTTCGTATCTGTTCTCCTACGGTCCTTTTTCCCACACGGGCTTGAAAGCAGATTATGCTATTTCTGATGATCAAAGTCTTATGGTTGCCATAATGAACCCTACAGATTTGACTGAAATGAATGATGTAGACTTGTATACTTACGGTTTGCAGTATGGATTCAAAGGCACCTATTTAAACTTTCTTTACGGAAAACAAGCCGTTGACGCAGATGCTACATTTCAAGCAGATATAACCGGATCTTACGAACTAAATGACAAAGTTTCTTTGGGGGTGAACGCATCGTACAACGAAACCATGAATGCCGGCGGTTTTTATGGAGCAGCAATATATCCTGCTGTTGCCCTAAAAGACGGATTTGACGCCGGATTAAGAGTAGAATATTTTAAGGAATTGGAAGCTGGTGGCGTTGCCTATGGAGCTGGCAATTCTGTTATTGACGCAACCCTTACAGCAAGCTACACAACCAAAGACCTTAGGCTCATCGCAGAACTTAGATTAGATCAAAGCTCTACGGCTCAATTCAATTCGATGACATCAGACCAATTATCATCATTCATTTTGGCCGCCGTATATTCTTTCTAACCTAAACTAAACAATGTTAAGGGGTAAAGCCCGGGCATATTGCTCGGGCTTTATTATTGGCAATCAAGTCCAAACTCATTCAACTTTTTGAAAAACAATTGACTAAATGCATCCACTCCTTTTCCGCTTTGAGCCATGTCTTTTTTACTAATTAATTCCTCTAGACCATTGCCTCTTTCAATTAAAACAACGGGCAGGGTAAAACCTGAAAAGTCAATACTCATTTGTTCTGCTTCATTTGTATGCAGCACATAATTTTCGCAACTTAAACTACTAATCCAAGCTTTCCACTCTGGCTTGGCACTTACCGAACTATGAGTTATATCACAAAGTTCGCAATGCTGATTTTGAAAGTACTTTCCATACAAATA
>PXYR01000002.1:40725-43786 GCA_003023665.1 Bacteroidota bacterium | reverse complement strand
TCGCGGGTCTTTTTTTGGGCGAATAATCCTTAAATTCGCTGCTCCAACAAACACTATGAAAAAAACAGCATTAATCGTTCTAGACGGATGGGGTAGAGCAGACAATCCAGAAGTAAGCGCTATAGACAAGGCGAATACACCTTTTGTTGATTCATTGTATCGTGAGTATCCTCAAACCTGGATAAAAACATCTGGGTTAGATGTTGGTCTCCCTGAAGGCCAAATGGGTAATTCTGAAGTTGGGCACATGAATCTCGGCGCGGGACGTGTTGTATATCAAGATTTAGTTAAAATCAACTTAGCTGCTTCTAATGGAACTTTTTCAAAGGACTCCACTTTAAAAAGTGCACTTGAACACGCAAAGGCAAAGAACAGCAAGATTCATATAGCCGGCTTACTCTCTGATGGTGGTGTACATGCCCATATAGATCATGCAAAGGCACTATGTAGTTGGCTCGCCAACGAGGCTTTTGAAAACGTATTTATTCACGTTTTTACCGATGGTCGTGATACAGACCCTCAAGGAGGATTAGGTTATGTAGCGGATTTAGAAAATCACTTAAGAGTTACTACTGGTCGCATTGCCACTATTATAGGGCGATATTACAGCATGGATCGTGATAAAAGATGGGGAAGAATTGCAAAAGCCTATCAAGTCATGGTCAATGGCGAAGGAAAGCAAGCCAAAGACGCTTCCCAGGCCATTCGTGAAAGTTACGAGTCAGGCATTACGGATGAATTTATAGAGCCCATTGTAATCACAGATTCACATGACTTACCCTTAGCAAAAATAGAGGAGGACGATGTGGTCATAATGTTCAACTTCAGAACAGACAGAGGACGAGAAATAACGGAAGCATTGACCCAGAAGAATTTCTTAGAATACAATATGCAAGCATTAAACTTGCATTATGTAACCATGACGAGTTATGACGATACCTTTAAAGGAATCCAGGTAGTTTTTAGAAAGGATAATTTAGTTAATACACTTGGTGAAGTTCTTGAAACCGCTGGTAAAACTCAGATTCGAATTGCAGAAACGGAGAAATATCCTCACGTCACCTTCTTTTTCTCTGGAGGGCGTGAATTACCTTTTAACGGTGAAGACAGAATTTTATGTCCTTCACCCAACGTAGCCACATACGATTTACAGCCGGAAATGAGCGCTAAAGATATCCGGGATGCTATAATTCCGAAACTTAGTGAGGGCAAAACAGATTTCATCTGTCTGAACTTTGCAAATCCAGATATGGTAGGGCATACAGGAGTTATGGAAGCAGCAATTACCGCATGTGAAACGGTCGATTCTTGTTTACAATCGGTCGTACGTGCAGGTTTAGAGTCTGACTATCAATTTATCATTTTGGCAGATCATGGAAACGCCGACTGCATGATTAATGAGGACGGCTCGCCGAACACAGCGCATACAACCACTGTTGTACCCTGTTGGTTGGTTGGTTCAACTTCTGAAAAACATGAATTGAAAGCAGGTAAACTTGGAGACATTGCACCAACCCTATTGGCATTAATGGATATTGACCAACCCAAAGAAATGGGCGGAATTAACTTATTGATCAAAAAATAATGATCAAATACAAGACAAGAGAGGAAATCGAATTGATGCGTGAAAGCGCCCAGCTGGTAAGTAAAACCTTGGGTATGCTTGCGCCATTAATTGTACCCGGAGCTATTCCTCTGGATTTGGATAAACGTGCAGAAGAATTTATTCGCGACCATGGTGGCGTTCCAGCTTTTTTAGGCTTATACGATTTTCCAAATAGCCTTTGTATGTCCCCAAATGCACAAATAGTTCATGGCATTCCAGGAAAAAAACCCCTACAAGAAGGAGATATCCTTAGTGTAGACTGTGGTGTTCTAAAAAACAAGTACTACGGTGATCATGCCTATACTTTTGAAGTAGGTGAAGTTGATGATGATACTAAGCAACTTTTGGCAGACACCAAAGAAAGTCTTTATGTAGGAATACGTGAGGTCATAGCTGGTAATCGAATTGGTGATATTGGCGCTGCAATCCAAGAGTTCACTGAGAAAAGAGGCTATGGTATCGTTCGTGAATTAGTTGGTCACGGTCTTGGCCGAAAAATGCATGAAGATCCACAGGTACCCAACTACGGAAGACGAGGTCGCGGAAAAAAAATTCAAGAGGGTCTCGTTATCGCAATAGAACCAATGACCAATCTCGGAACACATAGAATAAAGCAACTTAAAGACGGCTGGACCATACTTACGGCAGACGGTAAAAATAGCGCCCACTTTGAACATGACGTCGCAGTTGTTGATGGCAAACCAGATATCTTGAGTACTTTCCAGTACATTTATGATGCACTAGGTATACAAGCAGAGGAATACGAAAAGGTATGATATCAAAAATCATGAAATGGGCACTCGCTAAAGTGCCACGACCGCTACTGATCAGACTCAGCTATATAGTTCAATGGCTTAGCCCTGTTTTATTTAGGGGGTCAAAATTCATAGATCCTATAGATGGCCGCGGGTATTCAAGGTTCTTTCCATACGGTTACGGTGAAAACCAAAGACAAAATGCCTTATGTCCTGGAACAAACAGCTTAGAGCGTCATCGACTTCTTTGGTTGTACCTAAAGGACAAAACAGATTTTCTAACTAAGCCTCAAAAGCTTCTTCATATTGCGCCAGAACAGTGCTTTTACGGAAGATTTAGAAAAATGAAGCACCTAGACTATACCACAGCAGATCTCTTCTCTCCCCTTGCTGATCTGCGCTTTGATGTGCAAAATATACCCCTTGAAGATAATACGTACGATACCATATTCTGTAACCACGTACTTGAACACGTAGATGATGATAGAAAAGCTATTCGTGAGTTCCAACGAATTTTAAAGCCAGGTGGAATGGCCATCATGCAAGTTCCTCTAGATCCTGATTATGAGGTTACTGACGAGGACCCTACAATTAAAGATCCTGCTGAAAGAGAAAGGAGGTTCCGTCAATACGACCACGTGCGCCTTTACGGTCAAGATTATCCTGAGCGTTTAAAAGAGTGCGGCTTTAAAGTGACCAC
>PXYR01000002.1:0-40234 GCA_003023665.1 Bacteroidota bacterium | reverse complement strand
ACTTTGTGAGATAAATGCGTCTTACGATCATTTAATTTCTCTGTGCTCGCTTCGTTAGCCTCTTTCTTTGCATCTATTCTTGCTGAATATTCCAAAATGCGTTTCTCTGCCAATTGAATTTCCAATTCTTGGTATTCAATTTCCTTAGCTATCGCTTCAAATTCTCTGTTGTTTCTAACCTGCTCTTGATCTTTTGAATATTTAGCCATTTTTTCTTGGCTCTCTTTGATCAACAGTTGTTTTTCCTTGATATCTACCTCAAGGTCGGCAATTTCATGATTCACTTTTTCCATACGGGTTTCCATTCCGGCCACCTCGTTTTCAAGATCTTCAACTTCTAATGGAAGTTCGCCGCGCATTGCACGTATTTCGTCTATGCGACGATCAATAATCTGAAGATCGTAAAGCGTTCTTAATTTATCTTCTACGCTTAACTCTTTTGCCTTCTTAGCCATACTAATAGTACTGAATAGGGTTTGTATTAACCTCAGTTTTGAGAACGGCAAATTTAGGGAATTTTTCTGACAGTCTATCAGCTATTAAGTCGATTGTAAATTGCTCGCTTTCAAAATGTCCCACATCTAATATGGAGATGGTGCCGTCAGCATCAAAAAATTGATGGTATTTATAATCAGCGGTGATAAAAACATCCGCTTCCACTGCTTTTGCGGCGCCCAACAAAAAGCTTCCTGAACCGCCACAAACCGCTACTCTTTGTACCGTATCCTTTGGTGATGGCGTATATTTTAAAGTGGTACCAAAAGCAGTTTTCACATCTTCTAAGAACGTATGAAATTTTATAGGTTTTTCAAACTCTCCAACTGCACCTGCTCCATAAAGAGTTGCATTGTTTTCTATTGCTAGCCATTCAAAGGCCATTTCCTCGTAGGGATGAGCAGTGCGCGCAGCACGTTCAACATCTTTTACGACAAATGCGGGGACAATAAACTCAAGTTTTATTTCTTCCACGAACTCACGCTTACCCGCTTCACCAATGAATGGGTTTGTCCCTTTACCACCTTTGAATGACCCTACACCATTGCTTTTAAAGCTGCATTCTTCATATGCGCTAACCTTGCCTCCACCAGCAGAGAAAACTGCTGACTCAACAGATTCCGCATGAGAACTTGGAACATAGACTTGAAATTTTTTCAAGCTATTCTTCATTGGACTCAGAACACTATGCTTTTCTAATCCAAGCATTTGAATAATTTTAGCATTCACACCCCAGTGAACATTATCTAAGTTCGTGTGAATAGCATAGATGGCTATGTCATTCTTGATAGCCTTCATCACCACACGCTCTATATAAGTAGCACCATTAAATCGTTTCAAACCACTAAAAACAATAGGATGATGTGTGACAATCAAACTAATGTCCTTGTCAATCGCCTCATCAACAACCTCTTCTAAACAGTCTAGCGCCACAAGCACACCTTTCGTGTCCCAATCTTTTGCCCCTACAATTAATCCACTATTGTCATAGGACTCCTGAAGAAAGGGCGGCGCCCATTGTTCTAGGTCGCTAATAATATCTCCAATTTTCATAGTTCCCAAAGTTAAAGTTTTATCCAATAAAAAACCCTCGAACCTGATCGGTCCGAGGGTTTGCATTATCTGAAAAATCTTGGATTATTTGTCGCCGTTATCCATCTGCTCTTTCAATGCAGCTAATGCATCTAAATCACCCATGGTTGAACGTTCTACATTTTGATTAGGTACTGCAACGTTTCCGCCTTTGTTACCGCCTCTACCAGTATTCTTTTTCATTTCAACTTCCTTGTATGTTCCCACATGTGAAACCACAATTCTCCGGTTATCCTTGTTGAATTCTATCACAACGAATTCAGCGGTTTCGCCCTTAGCAAGTTTACCGCCGTCTTCCTTAGTAATGTGACGTGCAGGACAGTAAGCTTCAACACCTTCGAAATCCGCAAACTTCACGTCGCCGCCTTTCTCACCAGAATTTATCATGGTACCAGTTACTTTGTTACCCACTTTAAAGGAATCAGCATACCCGTCCCATGGGTTGTCAGTAACCTGCTTGTGTCCAAGACTCAAACGACGGTTCTCCGCATCAATATCCATCACAACTACATCTAAATTGGCTCCAATAGAAGTAAACTCAGACGGGTGTTTTACCTTTTTATTCCAGCTCAAATCAGAAATATGAATCAATCCATCAATTCCCTCTTCAAGCTCTAAGAAAATACCAAAGTTTGTAAAATTGCGAACGGTTCCGCTATGCTTAGAACCCTGAGGGTACTTAGTCGTGATATCAGTCCACGGATCAGTAGTTAACTGCTTGATTCCAAGACTCATCTTACGCTCTTCTCTGTCTAAAGTTAAAACTTCAGCTTCTACAGAATCTCCTACTTTCATAAAATCACCTGCACTACGTAAGTGTGCTGACCAGCTCATTTCACTAACATGAACCAAACCTTCAACACCTGGCAATACCTCAACAAAGGCACCATAATCAGCAAGGACAACTACTTTACCCGTTACCTTATCACCTACACCAACATTCTCATCAAGAGCATCCCATGGGTGTTTCTCAAGTTGCTTAATACCCAACTGAATACGTGTCTTACCTTCGTCAAAGTCAAGGATTACAACATTAATCTTTTGGTCTAATTCTACTACCTCTGAAGGGTGATTGATACGGCTCCAACTTAAATCAGTAATATGAACCAAACCATCTACACCACCAAGATCAATGAATACACCATAAGAGGTGATGTTCTTAACGATACCCTCTAATACTTGACCTTTTTCAAGTTTCGAGATAATTTCTTTTTTCTGTTCTTCTAGATCAGCCTCAATGAGTGCCTTGTGCGAAACAACTACATTTTTAAATTCGTGATTGATTTTCACCACTTTAAACTCCATGGTCTTGTCTACGTATTGATCGTAGTCACGAATAGGCTTAACATCAATTTGTGAACCTGGTAAGAACGCTTCTAAGCCAAATACATCAACGATCATACCGCCCTTGGTACGTGCCTTAACGTAACCTTTAACGATTTCATCATTATCATGAGCTTCATTTACACGATCCCAAGCCTTAATGGAGCGGGCTTTCCTATGTGAAAGAACCAATTGTCCATATTTATCTTCTTGACGGTCCACCAATACTTCAACAGTATCGCCAACAGTCAACTCTGGATTGTAACGGAATTCATTTAAACTAACAACTCCTTCACTCTTGGAATTGATATCAATAATTACTTCGCGATCTGTTTTAGAAGTTACTTTACCCTCTACAACCTGATGTTCTAAAGATGATCCTAAAGTTTCCTCATACATTGCTGCCAAAGCCTTACGGTCTTCGCTTACAGTGGCTTCACCGGCTTCAACATCGTCCCAACTAAAAGCTGGCTCATCGGTAACCGTCTCTTCAGCTGTTGGTTCTTCTTTTGTTTCTTCGGCTTTACTCGCTTCAGATTCAGTCTCTTCAACCGCCTCTGTTTCTTCCGAGACTTCCGTTGCAGGAGTTTCGGCTACGGCTTCTTCAACTATTGGTGTTTCTTCTGTTTGAGGAGCCTCCTGAGCTGGAGTCTCTTGCTGTACCTCTTCTTTTGGTACTTTATTCTCTTCTGACATGAGAGATTTACTTGTATCCCAGGACATTACATACAATTATCACTCGTCCTTGAGAGCGTTTTTTAAAATTTAAATCCAATTGGCTGCATGCTTCGTGTCCAAAAGGGGTGCAAATATACAATTATCCTTCTAGTTATTATATAGTTAGCAATAAAAAACCCTAGAGCTAAATGCCCTAGGGTCAATAAAAAATAACTTTTTAATCTATTTCTCAAATTGTTTCTTCAACAACTCGGTGGTTGTGGAACCAGGACGTTCAATTGGCATACCGATAGCACGGTCCAAAATTAAATTTGATAGCGTACCCAAAGAACGAGCAACCCCAAACAAGACAGTATAGAATTCATATTCTACAAATCCATAATGAGTAAGCAATTGACCACTATGCGCATCAACATTTGGCCATGGATTTTTCACCTTCCCGGTCGCTGCCAAAATATCTGGAACAACCTCATAAACCATACTAATAATCTTAAATAGCTCATCATTGGGCATTTTCGCTAGAGCGAACTCGCGCTGTGCTGTATACCTTGGATCCGTTTTACGCAACACTGCATGACCAAAGCCAGGAATCACCTTACCAGAGGCCAATGTTTGCTTACAATAATTTGCTATCTGCTCTTTGGTTGGTAGTCCACCTCCCAATTCTTGTCGCATATTATTTATCCATCTTATTACTTCTTGATTAGCCAAGCCATGCAATGGACCAGCTAAACCATTCATTCCAGCCGAAAAGCTCAAATAGGCATCACTGAGTGCCGATCCAACGAGGTGCACCGTATGAGCACTCACATTTCCGCCTTCGTGGTCCGCGTGAATAGTGAGGTACATTCGCATAAGTTCCTTGAACTCATCATTATCAAAACCAAGCATATGTGCAAAATTGCCCGCCCAGTCAAGTTTAGGATCTGGTTCTATATGTTGATCATTGTGGTACATTCTTCTGTAGATGTATGCCGCTACTCGAGGTAAACGAGCGATCAAATTCATGCTATCCTCATAAGTGGCATCCCAATACTCACTCTTGTGCACACCATTTGAATATGCTTTTGCAAACTCACTCTCCGTTCTCATTGCCATAATAGCAATTGAAAATTGAGTCATTGGATGTGTACGGTTTGGCAAAGCGTCAATAGCCTTAAAAACATGGACAGGAACATTACTTCTACGAACCCAGTTGTTACTTAAACGGCGAGCTTGATCTTCCGTAGGCAGCTCATTCATTAGCATTAAATGAAAAAGGCCTTCAGGCAAAGGTTGCTCACCCCCAGGATACTTAGGCAGCTTTTCTTGAAGCTCAGGAATACTGTAGCCCCTAAAGCGTATTCCTTCCTCTGGATCTAATTTGGAGGTTTCACAGATTAACGCGGGCATTCCTCGCATCCCTCCATAAAGTTGACCTAAGCTTATCTCACCAACCTTCTGATTGGAATTCTCTTTCAAGAATGCCCTGGTATCAGCGACTATTGATGGGAAAGTGTCCCGAAATTGTTCTTTAATTCTATCCATGATAGGGTTTTAGAATTGATTATTTAATAAATCTAAAGTTTTTGCCCGGGAACACAGCTCGTTCTCCCAGTTCTTCTTCGATTCTTAGTAGTTGATTGTATTTGGCCATGCGATCTGAACGTGAAGCCGAACCCGTCTTAATCTGACCTGTATTCAGGGCTACGGCTAAATCTGCGATTGTTGCATCTTCAGTCTCCCCCGATCTGTGTGACATTACCGCCGTCATCATATGTCGGTTTGCAAGAGTCACAGTATTTATGGTTTCCGTTAAAGTACCTATTTGATTCACTTTTACTAAGACCGAGTTTGCACTTCCTTCTTCAATGCCTCTAGCCACGCGCTTCTCATTGGTAACAAACAAATCATCACCGACCAACTGGACCTTATTACCAATCTTTGTGTGAAGCTTTGCCCATCCTGCCCAATCGTCTTCGTGCAAACCATCTTCAATGGAGGCAATCGGGTATTTTTCTATCCAATTTGCCCAATATTCAACCATTTCATCAGAGGTCAATTCACGTCCATCGCTCTTATGAAATACATAAGTACCCTTCTCTTCATTATAGAATTCCGATGCTGCTGCATCCATAGCAATCCATATATCTATACCAGGCTTGTAACCTGCTTTCTCTATACTTTCTAGAATAATCTCTAGAGCTTCTTCATTTGAACCTATAGACGGAGCAAAGCCACCCTCATCACCAACATTGGTTGAGTATCCTTTACTTTTCAATACCTTCTTAAGATTATGAAATACTTCGGTTCCCATGCGCAATGCTTGACTAAAAGACTCAGCACCAAAAGGCATCACCATAAATTCTTGGAAATCAATGGAATTGTCTGCGTGTGACCCGCCATTTAAGATATTCATCATTGGAACCGGTAGCGTTCGTGCATTGACACCGCCAATGTATCTGTATAACGACTGACCCGTACTTTCAGCAGCTGCTTTTGCCACAGCCAAGGAAACGGCTAATATTGCATTGGCGCCAAGCTTTCCTTTGTTCTCAGTACCGTCCAATTCCAACATTATGCTATCAATGTGTGCCTGTTCGGTAACGATTTCACCCTCTAATTCAGGAGCAATAATATCATTTACGTTATCAACTGCATTCAACACCCCTTTGCCCATGTATCGACTTTCATCGTTATCGCGAAGCTCTACTGCCTCATGAATTCCGGTTGAAGCACCTGAAGGAACAGCGGCACGACCCATTGCACCTGTAGAAGTGATTACATCAACTTCAACAGTTGGATTTCCTCTAGAATCCAATATCTGTCTAGCGTGGATGTGTGTAATTACAGACATAATCTTTTATTTATAGTGTTAGTTAGTATGTGTCCTAATTGTTTTTGATGTTCTCAATAAATGTATCAAAGAGGTATCGGCTGTCATGTGGCCCTGGTGATGCCTCAGGATGATATTGAACAGAAAAGCAATTCGCATCTGTTCGTTTTATTCCAGCTACAGTATGATCGTTTAGATGGATGTGTGTCAATTCAACATTATTGGCGCGCTCAACATCCTCCATACTCACCACGAAGCCGTGATTTTGTGAAGTAATTTCTCCAAGTCCCGTCTCAATATTTTTAACAGGGTGATTAATCCCACGATGACCGTTGTGCATTTTAAAAGTAGAAAGACCACTGGCAAGGGCTATCATCTGATGACCTAAACAAATCCCAAAAACCGGTAAACCAGTAGCTATACCTTTAGCTACTTCTGCAACGATCTCCGGGGATGCAGCAGGATCACCAGGTCCATTAGAATAGAACAATCCATTAGGATTCCAGGCCAGCATTTCTTCCGTAGAAGTATTATAAGGAAAAACCTTAACCCGTGCACCGCGATCAGTCAAGCATTTTATAATGTTATTCTTAACACCAAGGTCTAAAGCTGCAATCCGATATTCACTATCTGCGGGACCCACTTCATAAGCTTCCTTTACACTCACTAATGGCGCTAGAGCTAAACCTTCCATATTAGGACAATTCTTAAGCTCTTCCTTAAGTGAAGAAACATCGTGTGTCTCTGTGGAGATAATAGCATTCATTGTACCCGCATCGCGAATATGACGTACCAATGCGCGCGTATCAATATCCTTAATGGCAACTTTTTGTTCTTTTTCAAAATAACCATAAAGACTGTCCATCTTTCCTGCACGAGAAGCTACCTCACTAAAGTTCTTGGTAATCAATCCAGCTACTTGAATGTTGCTTGATTCTATTTCTTCTGCATGAACTCCATAATTTCCAATATGAGACGTGGCCATTACCATTAATTGACCAAAGTAAGAGGGATCGGTAAATATTTCCTGATATCCCGTCATCCCTGTATTGAAACAAATTTCGCCATACGCAGTTCCATCTAGACCAGTGGCGCTACCATAAAAAACAGTGCCGTCGTCTAACAGAAGGGTTGCTTTTTTTGATTTATTCTCCATGGATAATAGTTTATAAAAAAAGGGGAATTCGGCCTAAGCCCAATTCCCCTTTAAATTAATCAACAATGACCTATTTGGCGCATTTGTTTTTCCTTATTCAGCAGATTCTTCCTTAGTTTCTTCTACCGCAACTTCTTCAGTAACCTCTTCAGCAGCAGGGGCAGGTGCAACCTGTTCAGCAGCTGGTTTCGCACGACGGCTACGACGAGTCGTTTTCTTCTTTTCTTCTTTTGTATATAGTTCATTAAAGTCTACCAACTCAACCATACACATCTCTGCGTTGTCTCCCAATCGGTTACCTGTTTTAATGATACGTGTGTACCCACCTGGACGATCAGCCACCTTTGGACCAACCACAGTGAATAACTCAGTAACTACATACTTATTTCTCAATACCGCAAACGTAGTTCTACGATTATGAGTAGTGTTCTCTTTAGCACGAGTAATCAAAGGCTCAACGAACTTGCGTAGTTCTTTTGCCTTTTGAACAGTAGTGTTAATACGCTTATGCTCAATAAGTGAGCCAGCCATATTACTCAACATCGCTTTTCTGTGCGCAGTCTTTCTGCCGAGGTGATTATTTTTCTTACCGTGTCTCATTTTTATTCTTTATCAAGCTTGTATTTGGAAATATCCATTCCAAAGCTCAAGTTTTTACTATCAACTAATTCTTCTAATTCAGTAAGAGATTTCTTACCGAAGTTGCGGAACTTCATCAAATCAGACTTAGAGTAAGTGACTAAATCACCTAGGGTATCAACCTCTGCCGCTTTCAAACAATTCAAAGCACGTACACTCAAGTCCATGTCGTGTAGCTTAGTCTTGAGCAACTGACGCATGTGTAGCGCTTCTTCGTCGTAACTTTCAGTTTCAGCACTTTCCTCATCTTCTAAACTTATGCGCTCATCACTGAACAGCATGAAGTGGTGAATTAGGATTTTTGCCGCCTCAGTCAAAGCATCTTTAGGAAGAATTGAACCGTCTGTTTCAATCTCCATGATCAATTTTTCAAAATCGGTTTTCTGTTCAACACGATAATTTTCAATTGAATACTTTACATTTTTGATGGGCGTGTAGATGCTATCAAGAGCGATAGTACCAATTGGAGCGTCCACTTTTTTGTTAACTTCAGCTCCCACGTAACCGCGACCTTTCTCTATTACAACCTCTAACGAAAGGTTAACACTGGCGTCCATATTACATATCACCAAGTCAGGGTTTAATACCTGAAAAGAAGTAATATGTGCAGCTAAATCACCAGCCAAGAGTTGCTCTTTACCGCTAACTGAAATCTTCACAGTTTCATTGTCAACTGATTCAATTTGCTGTTTGAAACGAATTTGCTTTAGATTAAGTACGATTTCTGTAACGTCTTCTACAACACCTTCAATTGTGCTGAATTCGTGGTTAATGCCGTCAATTCTCAAAGAAGTCAAAGCGAAACCTTCAAGTCCTGACAGTAATACCCTACGAAGTGCATTACCAACTGTTAAGCCGTAACCCGGCTCTAAAGGTCTGAACTCAAACTGACCATCTTTGTCAGTTGATGCGTTCATGATTACTTTGTCCGGCTTTTGGAAATTAAGAATAGCCATATTGAATGGGTATAAGGTGTTATTATTTAGAGTACAATTCTACAATCAACTGCTCCTTGATATTTTCAGGGATAGCATCACGAGAAGGTACGCTGAGGAATGTTCCTTCCATTTTGCTTTCATTCCATTCTATCCATGGATGATCGGCACTTTTGGAGGCTAAAGAGTCCCCAATAACTACCAATGACTTTGATTTTTCGCGAACACCAATGACATCGCCTGGCTTCACATTTATGGATGGAATACTTGCTAATTCACCGTTTAAGGTAATATGACGGTGACCTACCAATTGTCTTGCAGCATCACGAGTCTTACCTAATCCTAAACGGAAAACAACATTGTCTAAACGACTCTCACAGAGCTGTAACAAGACATCACCCGTTTTTCCTTTGCTTCGAGAAGCTTTGTCAAACATATTGGCGAATTGTCTTTCCAAAATACCATACGTGTATTTTGCTTTCTGCTTTTCCTGCAATTGAACCGCATATTCACTTTTCTTACCGCGACGACGCGCATTACCGTGCTGTCCTGGAGCATATTTTCGCTTCTCAAAAGAGCTATCTGGTCCAAAGATAGGCTCACCCATGCGGCGTGCGATCTTTGATTTTGGTCCTCTATATCTTGCCATAATACTTTACTTCTACTATTTATTAAACGCGACGTTTTTTTGGCGCACGACAACCGTTATGCGGTGTTGGAGTGATATCAATAATTTCAACCACTTCAATACCCAGATTGTGTAATGAACGAATCGCACTTTCACGACCGTTTCCAGGACCTTTAACGTATGCTTTAACCTTCTTCAAGCCCGCTTCCAATGCAACTCTTCCGCAATCCTCAGCAGCCATTTGGGCAGCATAAGGAGTGTTTTTCTTGCTTCCGCGGAATCCCATCTTACCAGCTGAAGACCAAGAAATAACTTGTCCTTGTTGATTTGTCAATGAGATAATAATATTGTTGAACGAAGATCCGATGTGTGCTTCACCCATCGCTTCAACGCGTACTTTACGCTTCTTCGTCTGTTTTGCTTGTTTCTTAGCCATAACTAATAACTATTATTTAGTCGCTTTTTTCTTGTTTGCAACTGTTTTTCTCTTACCCTTTCTTGTGCGCGAGTTGTTCTTGGTACGCTGTCCTCGAAGTGGAAGACCCACACGATGACGGATACCACGATTACAACCAATATCCATCATACGCTTGATGTTCAATTGAATTTCTGAACGCAACTCACCCTCTACTATGTATTCATCAGAAATCAATCCTCGAATAGTAGTAAGTTGGTCATCTGTCCATTCTTGAACCTTTACATCTTCATGAACGCCAGCTTTCGCCAAGATCTCTTGAGACCGGCTAAGACCTATACCGTAAATGTAGGTTAGTCCAATCACACCGCGCTTAGTTCTAGGTAAATCTACCCCTGCAATCCTTGCCATAGTATTCTTTCTATAATATCAATTAACCCTGACGTTGCTTGAACTTTGGGTTCTTTTTGTTAATAACATACAAGCGTCCTTTACGACGAACAATCTTGCAGTCCGCACTGCGCTTTTTAACTGAAGCTCTTACTTTCATTTTATTAGTATCTGTACGTTATACGAGCCTTAGTTAAATCGTAAGGACTCATTTCTAGTTTTACTTTATCTCCTGGTAGCAACTTGATATAGTGCATCCTCATTTTTCCTGAGATATGCGCTGTAACAATATGACCATTTTCTAGCTCCACTCGGAACATGGCATTTGACAATGCTTCGGTTACTGTACCGTCTTGTTCTATTGCATTTTGCTTAGCCATATTAACTGAAGGTGCTAGTTTGTGTTCTTCCTCTCAATTTTCCCGACTTCATTAAACCATCGTAATGACGGTTTAACAAATAACTTTCTACCTGTTGAAGTGTATCTAAAATCACACCTACTGTAATCAACAAGGACGTTCCTCCGTAAAAGTAAGCCCATTGTGTATTTAACCCCACAACCATAGCTACCGCAGGTAACACTGCAATTAGCGCTAGGAGAAGCGAACCAGGGAAAGTGATTCTACTTAAAACCGTATCCAAAAATTCAGCGGTTGGCGCACCTGGTTTAATTCCCGGTACAAATCCGCCGTTTCTTTTCAAATCATCAGCAATAGAATTGGTATTTACCTGTATCGCAGTGTAGAAATAGGTAAATATGATGATCAACAGCCCAAAAGTTAAATTATATCCAAACCCTTGAATGTTACCAAAAACTGTAATTATCCAACTGATACCATCTCCCTCTGCACCACTGTATTGGAGGACAGTAATTGGGATGAACATAATCGCTTGAGCGAAAATGATTGGCATTACACCAGCTGCGTTCACCTTCATGGGTAAATATTGGCGAGCCGTAGGCGTTGTAACTCCCTTACCAGCCGCTGCAGCCTGCTTCGCATATTGGACAGGTATTTGTCTTACCGCTTGGGTTAATGCGATTGCGAACATGGTGATCACAAACAAGGCAAACAATTCAATAATAAATGCAACCCATCCGGCTCCTTGGTTCACCTGAGAAAGCATCTCCTGGAAAAAGGCCTGTGGTAAAGTTGCAATTATACCGACCATAATCAATAATGAAATACCATTACCAATACCCTTGTCAGTAATTCGTTCACCTAACCACATGGCGAAAATAGTACCAGTAGTAAGAGTCACCCAAGCCAAGAACCAAAATGTACCAGGATCTAAGGTTAATACAACACCTTGTGCACTAAGATTTGCTAGATAACTTGGTGCCTGAACACCAGCGATTAAAATTGTCAAATAACGCGTGATTTGATTCAACTTTCTACGACCGCTTTCACCATCCTTCTGCATTTTTTGCACTGCCGGAACCGCCATACCCATCAATTGAATAATAATTGATGCAGAGATGTACGGCATAATACCTAGAGCCAAAACAGAAGCTCTAGAAAAAGCTCCACCGGTAAATGCATTCAATACACCTAAGAGACCTTCGGAAGTTTGTGCCTGAAGCTGCGTTAAACTATCCGGATCGACCCCAGGTAACAGAACCGTTGAACCAATTCTATATATTAAAAGCAGACCAAGGGTCGTCAGGATTTTATCCTTCAACTCTTCGATGCTCCAAATATTTTTTATGGTTTCTACGAATTTCTTCATTGCGATTATAGAGTAGTTGCTGTACCGCCCTGTGCTTCAATGGCGGCTACTGCAGATTTACTAAAAGCGTGAGCAGTAATATTTAACTTCTTAGTTAATTCACCTCTTCCCAACACTTTGACAAGCTCCTTCTTACCTACAAGACCATTCTTTACAAGATCTTCGAAAGTAATCTTCGTTTTTAATTTTTTCGCCTCTACTAAGGATTGCAAAGTATCTAAGTTCAATCCTTTGTATTCAACGCGATTTGGATTCGTGAAACCAAACTTAGGAACACGACGTTGTAGTGGCATTTGACCACCCTCAAAACCGATTTTACGGCTGTAACCTGAACGCGACTGAGCACCCTTGTGTCCGCGCGTAGAGGTACCTCCGTGTCCAGAGCCTTCACCTCTACCTACTCGCTTACGGCTGTGGGTTGCTCCCTTCGCAGGTTGAAGATTTGATAAATCCATTTCTATTCTTTTTTATTAAAGTTCTACTACTTCTACTAGATGAGATACTTTGCGTACCATACCCAATATTTGCGGAGTTCCCTCCACTTCAACTGTAGCGTTTATCTTACGTAAACCTAGCGCTTCCATCGTCGCCTTTTGACGACCTGAACGACCAATTACACTGCGTTTTTGTGTGATTTTAATTTTTGCCATGCTGATCTAGATTATCCGTTAAACACTTTGTCCAATGAAATGCCGCGAGTCTTAGCAACATCTTGAGCACTACGCATTTTCAATAACGCATCGAAAGTCGCTTTCACAACATTTTGCGGATTAGAAGAGCCTTTACTCTTAGCTAGTACATCGTGTACACCAACACTTTCTAAAACTGCACGCATTGCACCCCCTGCTATAACACCAGTACCACTTGAAGCTGGTCGCAAGAAAACTCGAGAGCCTGCAAATTTTCCATTTTCTTCGTGAGGAATAGTGCTCTTAAGTAATGAAATACGATACAAATTTTTCTTAGCGTCTTCTACTGCCTTCGCAATAGCTTCACTAACTTCTTTTGACTTACCTGTTCCGTATCCAGCAGTACCGTTTTCATCACCTACAACCACAATTGCAGAGAAGCTAAACGTACGTCCACCTTTATTTACTTTAGTTACACGGTTAACCGCTACCAAGCGATCTACCAATTCAATACCCGTAGGCTTTACTTTACGTGAGTTATGCATTTTACTCGACATTTAAAATTTCAAGCCGCCTTTACGGGCGCCTTCTGCTAATTGTTTCACACGACCGTGGTATAAATAACCACCGCGATCAAAACAAACTTCAGTAATTCCTTTCTCTACAGCAATCTTGGCCAATTCTTCGCCAACTTGAAAGCTTTTATCACTTTTAGTACCAGTTGCACCATCTATCCCTTTACTCCTTGATGAAAATGACAGTAAAGTTTCTTGCTTCACATCATCAATCAACTGAGCATAAATTTCTTTGTTGCTTCTGAAAACTGAAAGACGAGGCTTTGCAGCTGTACCTGTAACTACCTTGCGAATTCTTCTACGAATGCGTAGTCTTCTTTCTGATTTAGTTAATGCCATGTCTTAATATTATTTAGCTGCAGACTTACCTGCTTTTCTACGGATATGTTCACCTTGGAACTTAATTCCTTTTCCTTTATACGGTTCTGGCTTGCGTAAAGAGCGAATCTTCGCAGTAACAGCACCCAGTAATTGCTTATCGTGTGACGATAATTTTATAGTCGGCGCCTTACCTTTTTCCATGGTAGTCTCAATCTTTACCTCCTTTGGAATGTTGATAAGGAAGTTATGAGAGTAACCTAGCGCTAAATCCAATAATTGACCCTGATTTGAAGCTCTATATCCTACACCTATTAACTCCAAGGTATGGCTAAAGCCTTCATTTACCCCAACAATCATATTGTTAATGAGCGCACGATATAGACCATGCTTGGCTTTGTGCTCTTTTGCATCAGATGGACGCTCCAGCGTTATGGTGCTGTCCTCTATTTTTACAGTGATTCCGCTCGATACTTCTTGCGATAACTCACCTAATTTTCCTTTTACAGTTACGCTGTCACCACTGATGGCAACTTCAACGCCTGCAGGCACGGCAATTGGTGCTTGACCTATTCTAGACATAATCTTCTTATTAATTAGCTTACAGTACAAAGAAGCTCACCACCGATATTCTCTTTGCGGGCTTGCTTGTCTGTCATTAATCCTTTTGACGTACTAACTAAAGCTATCCCAAGACCATTTTTTACACGAGGCAAATCACCAGCACTACGGTACTGACGTAAACCAGGTTTCGAGATACGCTTGATCTCCCGAATGGCAGGAACTTTTGTTAATCTGTCGTATTTAAGAGCAACTTTCAGAACATTCTGAGGTGCTACTTCTACTACTTTAAAATCGTGAACATAACCTTGATCCTTGAGGATTTCGGCCATTGCTACTTTTGTCTTACTTGAAGGGATTTCTACCACACGTAAACCAGCACTTTGGCCATTACGAATACGCGTTAAGAAATCTGCTATTGGATCTGTGTACATAATTCCTAGTTCTTCTAAATTACCAGCTAGCTTTCTTAACCCCTGGGATTAATCCCTGATTAGCCATTTCACGGAATGTTACCCGCGAAAGACCAAACTGACGCATATACCCTCTCGGGCGACCAGTTAGTTTACAACGGTTTCTCCCACGAACTGGAGAAGCATTTTTAGGAAGCTTCTGCAATCCTTCATAATCGCCGGCCGCTTTCAACGCTTCACGCTTAGCCGCATACTTTGCTGCTAACTTGGCGCGTTTAATCTCGCGGGCTTTCATTGATTCTTTAGCCATCTTAATTACTTTTTAAATGGTAGACCAAATGCCATTAATAATGCCTTTGCTTCCTTGTCTGTTGGAGCAGAGGTTACGAAAGTGATGTCCATACCTCCGATACGGTTCACTTTATCAATATCTATTTCAGGGAAAATAATTTGCTCAGTTATACCGAAGGTGTAATTCCCTCTTCCGTCAAAGCCTGAAGCTTTAATTCCTTGAAAATCTCTTATTCGAGGTAATGAAGCACTAACTAAACGATCAAGGAATTCATACATCTGATCTCCACGTAATGTAACGCGAGCACCAATTGGCATCCCTTTACGTAACTTGAAATTACTTACATCTTTCTTAGACTTAGTTGACACTGCTTTTTGACCTGTAATCATGGTCATTTCAGCGATTGCTTGGTCTACCAACTTCTTATCAGCTACTGCAGCACCAATACCCTGGCTGACTACAATTTTTTCAAGCTTTGGTACCATCATTACGTTTTTGTAGTTGAATTCTTCCTGCAAACTCGCAATGATTTCCTCTCTGTATTTTGTTTTGAATCTAGGTGTCATACTTTTTATGATAATACCTCACCGGATTTTTTAGCGTAACGTACAACGTTACCGTTATCATCAAATTTTCTACCTACACGAGTGGGTTCGTTTGTAGAAGGGTCTACCAACGCAACATTTGAAATGTGAATTGGAGCTTCCATTTCAACAATACCACCTTGAGGGCTCGCAGCACTTGGTTTCTGGTGTTTCTTAATCATATTCACACCTTCAACAACTACGCGATTCATTTTAGGGATAACGCGAACGATTCGACCTGTAGAGCCTTTGCTCTCTCCTGCCAGCACCTTAACTGTATCTCCCTTTTTAACTTTAAACTTTGCCATTGTAATGGTTATCTTTTAGATTAAAGAACCTCTGGTGCCAATGAAACAATCTTCATGTATTGTTTGTCTCGCAATTCACGCGCGACAGGACCAAATACACGAGTTCCTCTCATTTCTCCACCTGTGTTCAATAATACACATGCATTATCGTCAAAACGGATATATGAACCATCCGGACGACGAACTTCTTTCTTTACACGAACGACCACCGCAGTGCTGACTTGACCCTTTTTTACTGTTCCTGCTGGAGTTGAATCCTTAACAGTAACAACAATCTTGTCACCTACGCTAGCGTATCTTCTTTTTGTACCTCCCAATACACGAATCACCAAAACTTCTTTGGCGCCTGTATTATCTGCTACTCTTAATCTTGATTCTGTTTGTACCATGATTACTTAGCTCTTTCAATAACTTCAATCACTCTCCAGTTTTTCGACTTCGAAAGTGGTCTTGTTTCCATAATTCTTACTGTATCCCCCGCATTGCAATCGTTGGTTTCATCGTGCGCATGAAATTTGCTCGTGAATTTTACGAATTTACCGTACTTAGGATGCTTTACTTTACGCTCGACTTTCACTACAACAGACTTATCCATCTTGTTGCTCGATACAACGCCGATACGCTCTTTACGTAAGTTTCTTGTATTCTCCATAATACTTATTCTTCTGTTGAGCGCGAGCTCAATTCAGTGCTCAAACGAGCAATTGTTTTTCTAGCCTCACGAATCTGTAATGGATTCTCCAGAGGACTCAATGCATGAGTCAACTTCAAATTCATGTAGCTCGATTTTTCTTCTGAAAGACGTTCTGCTAATTCTGCAGTGGTCAATTCTTTTATCTCGTTGTAATTCATGACTCTGTCTTATTAGTCTTGTAGGTCTCTACGTATTACAAACTTGGTACGTACTGGAAGTTTTTGGGCCGCAAGACGCAAAGCTTCTTGAGCTACTTCCATTGGAATCCCATCCATTTCAAACATAATGCGACCCGGCTTGACAACCGCAGCATAGTATTCTACACCACCTTTACCTTTACCCATACGTACTTCCAATGGTTTCTTGGTAATAGGCTTGTCAGGGAAAATTCTAATCCACATTTGTCCTTCACGCTTCATGTAACGCGTGGCTGCAATACGAGCTGCCTCAATTTGACGAGCAGTAATCCACTTCGAATCCAAAGACTTTAATCCAAAAGATCCATAAGTCAATTGAGCACCACGCTGAGCGTTTCCTTTCATTCGGCCCTTAAAGACCTTTCTATGCTTTGTGCGTTTTGGCTGTAACATCTCTAAATATTATTTGCGGTTGTTGCGTTTTCCACGACCACGTCCACCACCTGATTTCGTAGAACCTAATTGATTGCTTAGATCGCGCTTACCATAAACTTCACCTTTCATAATCCACACCTTAATTCCAAGACGACCATACGTTGTATGAGCCTCACTTAGGTGGTAATCGATATCTGCACGAAATGTACTCAAAGGCGTACGCCCATCTTTATACATTTCAGAACGAGCCATTTCTGCCCCATTAACACGACCAGCTATTAGAACCTTAATGCCCTCTGCGCCCATACGCATTGACGCACTAATTGCCATTTTAATAGCACGACGGTGACTTACACGACCCTCAATTTGACGAGCGATTGAATCAGCCACTAGCTTAGCATCCAATTCAGGGCGCTTGATCTCGTAGATGTTAATTTGAACTTCTTTGCCAGTCAATTTCTTCAGCTCTTCTTTAAGCTTATCAACTTCCTGACCGCCTTTACCAATAATCACCCCTGGACGAGCAGTTGTAATCGTTACGGTTACTAAACGAAGTGTTCGTTCTATGATAATTCTACTGATACTCGCTTTGGTTAAACGAGCATACAAATAGTTTCTAATCTTCGCATCCTCTGCGATTTTCTCACCGTAATTGCGACCACCGTACCATTGACTATCCCAGCCACGTATGATTCCAAGTCTATTACCAATAGGGTTGGTTTTTTGTCCCATCTTTCCCTTATTAAGATTCTTTATTACCTACAATTAGCGTGATGTGGTTACTACGCTTGCGAATACGGTGAGCTCTTCCTTGAGGAGCTGCTTGTATGCGCTTTAGCATTCTACCGCTATCAACACTAATCTCTTTAACTACCAACCCAGCTTCTTCTAAATTGGCTCCCTCGTTCTTGCTTTGCCAATTAGCAATTGCACTAAGTAGCAGTTTTTCTAAACGAATCGACGCCTCTTTAGGGCTGTACTTTAAGATGGCCAATGCTTTCTCTACTTCAACACCACGAATCTGATCTGCAACGAGTCTCATCTTTCGTGGGGAAGTAGGACAGTCGTTTAGCTTGGCAATCGCAATCGCCTTTTTCGCCGTCTTGAGCGCTTCAGCTGCTTGTCTTTTTCTAGCTCCCATCTCTATTATTTCTTATTCTTACCGTGACCGCGGAAGTTACGCGTCGGTGAAAATTCACCCAGTTTATGACCTACCATGTTTTCAGTCACATATACTGGTACAAATGTTTTTCCATTGTGAACACCGATGGTCTGACCAACAAAATCCGGAGAAATCATTGACGCTCTCGACCACGTCTTAATCACTGTGTTCTTTCCACTTTCCACATTAGCTAAAACTTTCTTTTCTAGCTTGTAGTGGATATAAGGTCCTTTTTTAAGCGAACGTGCCATATACTATCAGATTATTTCTTTCTACGTTCGATGATATACTTGTTCGTAGCCTTCTTAGGCGCACGAGTCTTATATCCCTTCGCAGGAATTCCATTACGTGAGCGAGGATGACCCCCAGACGCACGACCTTCACCACCACCCATTGGGTGATCAACAGGATTCATTACCACACCACGAACTCTAGGACGACGACCTTGCCATCTGCTTCGACCGGCTTTACCACTCACCTGAAGCATATGTTCGGAATTACTTACAGTACCTATTGTAGCTATACACGTGGTTAAAATCATACGGGTCTCCCCAGAAGGCAACTTGACAATTGCATACTTACCTTCTCTTGCTACTAACTGAGCAAATGTACCGGCAGAGCGAGCAATAATAGCACCTTGACCTGGACGCATTTCAATATTAGATACAATAGTACCTAAGGGAATATCTCCTAAGAATAGCGCATTACCTATTTCTGGAGCCGCATCAGCGCCACTCATCAAAGTGTCACCAACTGAAACGCCATTAACAGCAATTGAATAACGCTTCTCGCCGTCAGCATACACCAATAACATGAGGTATGCCGAACGTAATGGATCGTATTCAATAGCCTTTACAGTAGCTGGAACACCAGCTTTGTCGCGCTTGAAATCAACTACGCGTACTTTTTGCTTGTGACCACCACCAACATAACGCATTGTCATGCGTCCTTGATTGTTTCGGCCACCACTCTTGGATTTCCCTTTTACAAGGCTCTTCTCAGGTTTCGCTGCCGTAACTTGCTCAAAGTCGTTGACTACGCGAAAACGCTGTCCAGGAGTAATCGGTTTTAACTTTTTTACACCCATTGGATTTAAATATTACCGTATAAGTCAATTGATTCACCGCTTACTACCTTCACTAAGGCTTTTTTGTAAGCTGGCTTCCTGCCACGCACCAAACCTGCTTTTGTATACTTGGTTTGGAACTTAGCTGGAACAATTGCCGTACGAACGGTTTCTACATTAACGCCATAGAATTCCTCTACGGCTTTTTTTATTTCAACCTTATTAGCAGAACGAGCAACCTCAAAAGCGTACACATTTAAGTCTTCGCTTTGTGCAGTCGCCTTCTCTGTAATGATTGGTTTAATCAAAATACTCATAGCCTCTTTAGCTTAAAATTGCTGTTACTTTTTCAATCGCACCCTCTGAAACAACTAATGCAGAAGCATTCATTATATCGTAAGTGCTTAATTCTGAACAGTTTACAACCTTTACCCCTGTTAAATTGCGGGAGGACAAATATACATTTTTATCGTAATCTGCCACTACAAATAGGGACTTTTTATCTCCCAGCCCTAGTGAATCAATTACAGATAGAAAGCTTTTTGTTTTTGGTGCATCAAAGGTGAAGTCTTCCAACACTGTTAGTGCTTTGCTTTTCGCCTTCATAGAAAGAGCTGATCGACGAGCGAGCTGCTTAACCTTTTTATTCAATTTAAAACCATAGCTGCGAGGGCGAGGACCAAACACAGTACCACCACCACGTTGGATAGGTGAGCGCATGGAGCCAGCACGAGCACCACCAGTACCTTTCTGCTTGTGGTGCTTTTTAGTTGTGCGATTTACTTCGCCTCTTTCTTTTGCCTTGTGCGTACCTTGACGTGCATTTGCCAAGAATTGTTTTACATCCAAGTAAATGCTGTGCTCGTTAGGTTCTATCCCGAAAACAGAAGCGTTTAACTTAACGCTCTTCCCGGTTTCTTTACCATTAATATCTACTACCTTGAGTTCCATTACTTCTCGATAATTACAGTTGAATTCTTAGCTCCAGGAACGGAACCTTTAACTACTAGTAAGTTCTTTTCAGCATCTACCTTCAAAACTTGTAGATTTTGAACTTTAGCACGCTTACCACCCATTCGACCGGCCATTCGCATACCCTTGAATACACGTGATGGATCTGAACCAGCACCAATTGAACCCGGTGCACGTAGACGGTTATGCTGACCGTGAGTAGCTTGACCCACACCGGCAAAACCGTGACGTTTGACCACACCTTGGAATCCTTTACCTTTGGAAGTACCCACAACATCTACGAAGCTTCCTTCCTCAAATAATTCCACTGTTACAACTTGGCCGAGTTCTAATTCCTCCGCGAAGTCTGTGAATTCTACTAATTTTTTCTTGGCAGAGGTACTCGCTTTTTGTACATGACCTTTCAATGCCTTAGAGGTGTTTTTTTCCTTTGCCTCTCCCCAACCAAGTTGGATTGCATTGTAACCATCGACATCTTCAGTTTTCACCTGGGTAACTGTACATGGACCGACTTCAAGTACAGTACATGGTAAGTTTTTCCCCTCTGGGCTAAAAATGCTGGTCATTCCGACTTTTTTACCAATTAATCCTGGCATGTTTTCTGGAATTTAATTTTAGTCTACTGTTAGACTTTGATTTCTACTTCTACACCACTCGGTAACTCCAATTTCATCAAAGCATCAATAGTCTTTGAAGAAGAAGAGTATATATCCAGCAAACGCTTGTAATTGCTAAGCTGGAATTGCTCGCGTGATTTTTTATTTACGTGAGGTGAGCGGAGTACCGTGTAAATACGCTTGTTTGTTGGTAATGGAATAGGTCCATTAACAACGGCGCCAGTACTCTTCACTGTCTTTACAATCTTCTCAGCAGATTTATCTACTAAGTTGTGATCGTATGACTTGAGCTTGATGCGAATTTTTTGACTCATTGTAGTCTATTATTAAGCTTTTGATTCTTCTATTACTTTTTCCGAAATGTTTGACGGTGTTTCTGCATAGTGCGAGAATACCATTGTCGATGCTGCACGACCCGAACTCAACGTACGAAGTGTTGTGACGTATCCAAACATCTCAGATAATGGCACATCTGCCTTAATCACTTTCGCGTTATTTCGGTCAGACATATCATTAACTTGACCACGGCGGCGATTCAAATCACCAACAATGTCACCCATGTATTCCTCTGGCGTTACCACTTCAAGTTTCATGATTGGCTCCATAATTACAGGAGAAGCCTTTTTAGCACTTTCCTTAAATCCAATTTTCGCAGCCAATTCGAATGACAATTGATCAGAATCCACCGGGTGGAACGAACCGTCTTTCAAAACAACCTTAAATGAATCAACATTGAAACCTGCTAAAGGACCATTTACCATTGCAGCTTTAAAGCCACTTTCAACAGAAGGAATAAATTCTCTAGGAACATTACCACCCTTCACTTCATTGACAAACTGAAGACCTTCTCCTTCAAAATCTGCATCCACTGGTGAGATTTCAAAAATGATATCAGCAAATTTACCGCGACCACCTGTCTGCTTTTTGTAGACCTCCCGGTGACTCGTACTTCCGTTCAATGCCTCTTTGTATTCCACTTGTGGTTCACCTACATTCACCTCAACCTTAAACTCGCGTTTCATGCGATCAATCAAGATGTCTAGGTGAAGCTCACCCATACCAGAAATAATGGTTTGACCTGAAGCCTCATCCGTCTGAACTCGAAACGTTGGATCCTCTTCAGACAATTTTGCCAGGGCTGTACCCATTTTATCTACATCAGCTTTAGATTTTGGCTCAACAGCAATACCTATTACCGGTTCTGGGAAAGTCATACTTTCTAAAACAATCGGCGCCTTTTCATCACATAATGTATCTCCGGTTCTAATGTCTTTAAAACCTACTCCAGCCCCAATATCACCTGCAGTAATCTGGTCAATTGGTTGCTGCTTGTTTGAGTGCATTTGGAAGATGCGAGAAATACGCTCTTTTTTGTTTGAACGTGTGTTCTTAACATAAGACCCTGCATCTAGAGCTCCTGAGTATACTCTAAAGAAACATAAACGACCCACAAACGGATCTGTAGCAATCTTAAAAGCAAGTGCTGCAAAAGGTTCTTCAACCGAAGGCTTGCGAGAATCCGCATCGCCCGTATTTGGATTTGTTCCTTCTATTGCTTCAACATCCAATGGAGAAGGCAAATAACGCATTACCGCGTCTAGCATAGCCTGAACTCCTTTATTCTTAAATGCAGAACCACACATCATAGGTATGATACTCATATCTATAGTGGCTGCACGTAGAGCTGCAATTATTTCATCTTCAGTAATGCTATCTTCATCTTCGAAGAATTTCTCCATTAACGTCTCGTCGTATTCGGCAACGGCCTCAATAAGCTCGGCACGCTTCTCATCAACAGTAGCTGTTAATTCTGCTGGAATGTCAATTTCCTCATAGGTCATACCCATGTCATCGTCATTCCAAACAATAGCTTTCTTGCTAATTAAATCAACAACACCTCTAAAATCAGCCTCGTCACCAATAGGCACTTGAAGAGCTACTGGGTTACCACCCAACATTTCTTTTACCTGACGACAAACATTAAAAAAGTCTGAACCTTGACGATCCATTTTATTCACGAACCCTAATCGAGGAACACGGTATTTATCCGCTTGGCGCCAAACTGTTTCAGATTGTGGCTCTACACCATCAACCGCTGAAAACAAGGCTACAACACCGTCTAAAACTCTCAATGAGCGCTCTACTTCTACTGTAAAATCAACGTGTCCTGGGGTATCAATGATATTGATGGCATATGCCTTATCTGCATATCTCCATTCACAATGGGTAGCTGCGGACGTAATTGTAATACCGCGTTCTTGCTCCTGCTCCATCCAATCCATAGTAGCAGCACCGTCATGAACCTCACCTATCTTATGACTCACTCCAGTATAGTAAAGAATACGTTCCGTAGTGGTTGTCTTACCTGCATCAATGTGCGCAGCAATACCAATATTTCGGGTATACGTTAAGTCTCTATTTCCTTTTGCCATGATTTATTCTATTTAGAATCTAAAGTGAGAGAATGCTTTGTTTGCCTCCGCCATGCGGTGAACTTCTGTACGCTTTTTCACTGCAGCTCCCTCTTCTTTGGAGGCAGCAATAATTTCAGCAGCTAACTTTTGAGACATTGAACGTTCGTTACGGCCTCTCGCGTAAGTAATCATCCACTTCATTCCAAGAGTAATCTTGCGATCTGGACGCACCTGCATTGGGATCTGGAAATTTGCTCCACCAACACGACGTGAACGCACTTCAACATGTGGCATTACATTGTTAAGCGCTTCTTTCCACACTTCAAGTCCATTGTTTTCTGTTTTTTCAGAAACAATATCAATGGCATCATAGAATATGTTAAACGCAATTGACTTCTTACCGTCTAACATTAAATTATTTACAAAGCGCGTGACTAACGTGTCGTTGAATCGAGGATCCGGAAGTAACGGACGCTTTTTAGCTCTAGCTTTTCTCATGAGTTCTTATCTAGAAGTAGTTTATTTCTTAGGTTTCTTAGCACCATATTTTGAACGGCGCTGTGTTCTTCCGTCTACACCTGCAGTATCGAGAGCTCCACGAACAATGTGGTATCGAACCCCGGGAAGATCTTTTACACGACCCCCACGAACAAGTACAATACTGTGCTCTTGTAGATTGTGTCCTTCACCTCCGATGTAGGCATTTACTTCATTTCCATTTGATAGACGCACCCTTGCCACCTTACGCATTGCCGAATTTGGTTTTTTCGGCGTCGTTGTGTAGACACGAGTACATACACCCCTGCGTTGTGGGCAGGAATCCAGCGCAGCAGATTTACTCTTTTGTTTGATCTGTTTGCGACCTTTTCTTACAAGCTGTTGAATCGTTGGCATACGTACCTTTTGATTTCTAGTTTATTCCAATAATCAATTACCCATTTTTTGGGGACTGCAAATGTAGTGATATTATCTCCATAACCAAACGCCATGTTATTAAAATAATTAGCTCGTTCTGAAATAATTACAGCAGGTGTTGAAAAGAGATTAAAAAATCTCGAACATCATGGTTGAGATAGACTTGTTTTAAGAATGGATAAAAGTACATTTGTGAACGCTTGTTTACTGAACAATTCAACAACAATTCTTTGACACATTTTCTCGATCAATTAAACGATGCTCAGCGCAAAGCAGCAGAGCAAACAGAGGGGCCCGTTATGGTTATTGCAGGTGCTGGGTCTGGGAAAACACGTGTGCTTACTTACCGCATAGCCTATCTCTTAGAGAAGGGAGTGGACGCATTCAATATCCTTTCGCTAACCTTTACTAATAAGGCAGCCCGAGAGATGAAAGAACGCATTGGAAAATTAGTTGGAGATACAGAGTCAAAAAACTTATGGATGGGCACTTTCCATAGTGTCTTTGCCCGAATACTAAGGATTGAAGCAAGTAAGTTGGGCTACCCAACTAATTTTACTATTTATGATGCCGACGACAGTAAAAAAGTAGTCGCGAATATTATCAAAGAAAAAAATCTTGACAAAGATATCTATAAGGCAAAGTCCATAATCAGTCGCATTTCGTCCCTTAAAAACAACTTGATAACGCCCAAAGCGTATTTCCAAAATGGCGAATTACAAGCTCAAGACAGTACAGCAAAAATCCCCATGTTTGGAGAAATTTACCAAGCATATACAGAGCGATGTTTTCGGGCCGGCTGTATGGATTTTGATGATCTTTTACTCAAGACAAATGAATTGATGTACACCTTTCCAGATGTCTTAGCCAAATATCAGAACAGGTTTAAGTACATCTCAGTAGATGAGTACCAAGACACCAATCATAGCCAATACCTAATTGTTAAGGCATTAGCAGCAAAATTTGAAAACATCTGCATTGTTGGTGATGATGCACAATCCATTTATGCATTCCGAGGCGCAAACATTCGCAACATTCTTAATTTTCAGAAGGATTACCCGGATACAAAACTATTTAAGCTGGAACAGAACTATAGATCAACCAACAATATAGTCCAGGCAGCAAATAGCATCATTGAAAAAAACAAAGAGCAGATTCAGAAGAATGTATGGACCCAAAATAGCGGAGGAGAAAAAATAATAGTTCATAAAAGTATTTCAGATACGGATGAAGGCAACTACGTCGCTACCAATGTTTGGCAGACCAGTATGAATGAAAATGCAAAGCATGATGATTTTTGCGTTTTATACAGAACGAATGCGCAAAGTCGAAGTTTTGAAGACGCTTTGCGTAAAAAGAATATTCCTTATAAAATTTATGGTGGACTTAGCTTTTACCAGCGTAAAGAGATTAAAGATGTATTGGCTTATTTAAGGCTTATCATCAACCCTAAAGATGAAGAGGCATTTAGAAGAGTAATCAACTACCCCGCACGAGGTATTGGTGCTACTACTCTTGCTAAACTAGTCTTAGCAGCAGAAAGAGAAAATTGCTCTCTATGGGAAGTTTGCGAGCGTATACAGCGCATAGAATGTGGTTTAAATAAACCAACCGTTAGGAAAATCAGTGACTTTTCTACGCTCATAAACTCATTTGAAATTTTGTCCAAGCAGCAAGACGCTTTTGATTTAGTAGCACATGTAGCAAAAAGCGCAGGCCTCATTAAAGTTTTGGGGGAGGATAAAACACCAGAAGGAGTAACTCGTTATGAAAATGTCCAAGAATTACTGAACGGAATCAAGGATTTTACCGAGCAACAAAAAGAACTCGCAGAAGGCGATCCATCCCTGGCTAATTATCTATCAGACATTGCATTGTTAACCGATAGAGACAATGAAGTGGACGACGGAACACCAAAAGTGAGCATGATGACTATTCACCTCGCAAAAGGGTTAGAATTTCCATATGTATACATTGTAGGGCTAGAAGAAAACCTCTTCCCAAGCATGATGAGTAGTGGCAGCAGAAGTGAGCTTGAAGAAGAACGAAGACTTTTTTATGTTGCTCTTACAAGAGCAGAGAAACGCGCTCATTTAACCTATGCACATACAAGGTATAGGTGGGGGAAATTAATTGATTGCGAACCTTCTCGGTTCATAGATGAAATAGACGAAACTTATTTGGACATTCAAATTCCCGAATTCTCCCCCACGAGTTTTAGTTCCTCTGCCCTAAACAATGCTTTTGGGTCACCTAATGAGAAAAGTAAGGGAAGAACGGTCTATCAAGGGAAAAATAAAAACTGGGGCAAACCGTCTTCCGCAGAAAGAAAAGGGAAGAAAATAAACCCCGTTACCAATGCGGCAAAAAACCCTAAATTGAGGGGCAAAACGTTGACACCGGTAAATAATACAGGCGCTGGAATTAGTAGCGGAGATTTTTTGAAACCCAATGAACTGCATGAAGGAAAAAGAGTAGTACATGGGCGATTTGGTCTTGGAACGGTCGTTCGAATGGAAGGTGAAGGTGCAGATGCCAAAGCAATCATCAACTTTGACAATGCAGGTGAAAAAAGATTGTTACTAAAATTCGCCAAGGTCAGTGCTGCATAAATAAAGATTTAAGTTATTCGAAATATGGAATACAATACGGATAGAACTCAACTGAAAATACCTGAATATGGACGCAATGTCCAACGTATGGTGGATTATTGTTTAACTATTGAGGACAAAGAGCACAGAAGTAAAGTTGCCCAAAGTATCATAGATGTTATTGGGAATTTAAATCCAGCTATTAGAGATGCCCCGGATTATGCCCATAAACTATGGGATCATCTCTTTATAATGTCAGACTTTAAATTAGATGTTGACAGTCCTTATCCGATTCCAACTGCAGAAAGCTTCGTTGGTTTGCCGGACGAAGTACCGTATCCAGATAAATCCAGGAGATTCCGTCATTATGGATCGGTGGTAAAAAACATGATTGCTCATGCGTTAAAGATGGAGCAAGGTGAAGAAAAAGATGCTTTGGTTTATGGCATTGCTTATGCCATGAAACGCAATTATTTGAAATACAATAAAGACACGGTAAGCGACCAAACAATTCTAGGAGATTTATTAGAAATGTCTGAGGGGAAACTCAAATTAGGTGAGTTTGATTTACCTAACGAAAAATCCTTTGGTATAACACAAACCGAACGCAAACAGAACCAGAATAACCGTAAGAAGAAAAATAAGAAAAGGAGATATTAATCCATGGGAACATTCAAGATTACTGGAGGCAAGAAACTCAACGGAACCATAACGCCTCAAGGTGCCAAAAATGAAACCTTACAAATTCTTTGCGCAGTCTTATTGACCCCGGAGGAAGTACGAATTACGAATATCCCTGATATTGTTGATGTCAATAAGCTGATAGATCTACTTAGCGATCTTGGCGTGTACGTCAAAAAAAACGGTCATGGAGATTATACCTTCAAAGCGGAACATGTTAATCTTGACTATCTCACCTCAGACACCTTCAAGGTAAAAGGGGCCAGCCTTAGAGGGTCTATAATGATCGTAGGTCCGCTTTTGGCTCGATTTGGCAAAGCCTTTATACCTAAGCCCGGCGGTGATAAAATAGGTCGTCGTCGTTTAGATACTCACTTTCTTGGCTTCCAAAAATTAGGCGCAAAATTCGATTACAACAGCAAAGATTCTTTTTACAGTGTAGACGCCTCTGAACTAAGAGGAACCTACATGCTTTTAGATGAAGCTTCTGTAACCGGAACCGCAAATGTTGTAATGACTGCGGTGATGTCTAAAGGAAAAACAACCATTTACAACGCAGCATGTGAACCTTACTTGCAGCAATTGTGTAAAATGCTTGTAAGAATGGGGGCTAAAATAGACGGTATTGGATCTAACATGCTTCATATTGAAGGAGTCAATGAATTGGGTGGAACGGACCACCGAATTCTACCTGATATGATAGAAATAGGCTCTTGGATTGGTCTCGCTGCAATGACTGGTTCTGAAATTACTATTAAGGATGTCAGCTACCCCGATTTAGGAATTATCCCTACAGTCTTCCGACGACTAGGTATCCATACCGAATTACAAGGCGATGATTTACACGTACCCTCTCAAGAGCATTATGAAATAGAAAGCTTCATTGACGGGTCTATCATGACCATAGCAGATGCACCTTGGCCAGGTTTCACACCTGATCTATTGAGTATTGTATTGGTAACAGCTACACAAGCAAGGGGATCGGTTTTAATTCATCAAAAGATGTTTGAATCGCGCCTCTTTTTCACAGATAAGCTCATTGACATGGGTGCGCAAATTATACTTTGTGACCCTCATCGTGCAACCGTTATTGGACTTGATAAGCAAAGCCCTTTGCGCGCCACCACCATGACTTCTCCAGATATTAGAGCGGGAATAAGCTTGCTTATTGCTGCGCTCAGTGCAGAAGGAACTTCTACCATTCATAACATCAATCAAATAGACCGAGGTTATGAAAATATTGACGGCAGATTAAAGGCCCTTGGCGCGGAAATTGTTAGATTGTAAAGCGAAAATTACCACAACAATTATGAAAAAGTTAACCCTGATTTTAGGAGGTTTCGCAATAGTTTTCTCAGCGATTTTATTAACCTCTTCACAAAGTGAATATTCCGATGCCATTATCGCAACCAATGGTCAAATTGCCAGCTTAAGTGTAGGTGACAAAGCGCCAGAAATACAGATGCGTGACCCTCAGGGTAATATTCGTAAACTATCTGATTTAAAGGGAAAAGTGGTTTTAATAGATTTCTGGGCATCTTGGTGCCGTCCATGCCGAATGGAAAACCCGAATGTTGTGCGAACCTACAGCCAATATAAAGATGCAGCCTTCAAAAACGGCGACGGCTTTGAGGTGTTTTCGGTAAGTTTGGATCAAAACAAGGCTGCATGGCAAAAAGGAATTCTGCAAGACAAATTAACGTGGGAAAATCATGTTAGCGACTTGCAGTCGTGGCGAAATGCAGCAGCCCAACAGTATAATGTAAATTCTATTCCTGCTACATTTTTACTTGATGGAGAAGGTATAATCATCAAAAAGAATTTAAGAGGTAAAGCTTTAGAAAACACCCTGGCTTCCCTGAAGAGATAAATACTCCTTAACTCCAAATAAATAATAGGCGTTGGCGCAATCCCGACGCCTTTTTTATGTCTAATTTTGCGCCTCGCTGACACGTTGTCAGCGGAACATTAGATGGCGAACAATTTGCAATAAGAGATGCAAATAAAGCCGTAAATTCTATAGAAATGTCAGAGAAAGAAGCTTCTAATAACGAAGAATTACAGGAAGAAAAAAACGGAAATCAAAACCCTGAAACTACCGAGGAAACTAGTGTTGAGCAAGATCCGGTAGTCAAACTTGAGGATGAGGTTAAAGACTTGAAAGATCAAAATTTGCGTTTATATGCGGAATTTGAAAACTTCCGACGTAGAACAGCTAAAGAAAGATTAGCCCTCATGGAGAGTGCTAATGAAGACACTTTAACAGCGCTTCTGCCAATTCTTGATGATTTTGAAAGAGCATTAAAGAATACTGAAGAAACAGAGGAAAACACTGCCGTTTTAGAAGGACTCAAGCTCATTCAACACAAGCTCATGGAAACCCTCAAAGGGAAGGGTCTGAGCGCAATGGAAAGTACGGTTGGAAGAGAATTTGACGTAGAAGAAATGGAAGCTATTACTCAAATTCCCGCTCCTAGCCCTGAGATGGCTGGTAAAATAATTGATGAAGTTGAAAAAGGATACAAAATTGGCGATAGAGTGATTCGTTATGCTAAAGTTGTAGTCGGTAAAGAAGCATAATATGGCGAAGCGCGATTATTACGATGTTCTAGGAGTCAATAAAAACTCTAGTCAAGATGAAATTAAAAAGGCGTACCGGAAAGTTGCGTTAAAAAATCATCCGGACCGGAATCCAGACGACAAAGAAGCAGAAGATAGATTCAAAGAGGCTGCTGAAGCCTATGACATATTGGGCAACGAGGAAAAACGACGCAAGTACGACCAGTTTGGTCACCAAGCATTTGGTGCCGGTGCAGGCGGAGGCGGATTCCACGGGAATATGAATGACATCTTTGATATGTTCGGAGACATCTTTGGCGGTGGAGGTGGCTTTGGCGGTTTTGGCGGTGGAGGCGCACGTCAGCGTCAAGCAAAAGGCTCTAACCTCCGAATAAAAGTGAAATTAACACTTGAGGAAATTGCCGATGGTGTCGAAAAGAAAATTAAGATACGTCGGGCGAAGGTTGCCGAAGGCGTAACCTTTAAAACATGTCCAACCTGCAACGGTGCAGGTCAAGTACAACAAGTCACCAATACTATTCTAGGACAAATGCGAACCGCAGCTACATGTTCTACCTGTAATGGTGCTGGAAAAATTGTAGACCAAAAGCCCAGTGGAGTCGGTTCTGATGGACTAGAGCGCAAAGAGGAAGTTGTTGCAGTAAAAATTCCTGGTGGGGTTCAAGACGGCATGCAGTTGCGCGTTGGTGGTAAAGGGAATGAAGCTTTGGGCGGTATACCGGGAGACCTCATAGTTTTAATAGAAGAAATACCTCACGATTCATTAACAAGAGACGGAGAAAATTTGCACTATGAATTAACCCTTAGTTTTCCAGATGCGGCATTGGGTACAAGCGTAGAAATTCCCACAGTAAGCGGATCAGTTAAAATCAATATTGACAAAGGAACACAGCCCGGTAAAATTCTTCGTTTAAAAAACAAAGGCTTGCCTAGTGTTCAAGGATACGGCCGAGGCGATCAATTGATACATATCAACGTCTGGGTACCTAAGAACCTCAGCAATGAAGAAAAGAAGACCTTAGAAGGTTTAAAAGAAAGTAAAAATTTTGAACCAAATCCTGGTAAATCAGATAAAGGATTCTTTGATAGGGTCAAAGAAATGTTCTCATAACTTTTGAATTTGCTAACTTCCAACTCCTGTCATTAAGACGGGAGTTTTATTTCCCAGTACAACCTAACTCATTCGACAGAGCAGTCGAAACCTAAAACGTATGATAAGAGCAAAAGATGTCCGTAAGCAATACGGTAATAAAGTAGCACTAGCAAACATCAACTTAAATATTCCCTCAGGAAGCATTTATGGATTACTTGGTCCAAATGGAGCTGGAAAAACTTCCTTTATCAGAATAATGAATCAAATAACTGCTCCGGATAGCGGCGTAGTGTTATTTGACAACGAACCATTGAAGCCTGCAGATATAGGACGAATAGGTTATTTGCCTGAAGAGCGTGGTCTGTATAAGAAAATGAAGGTTGGGGAGCAAGTTTTGTATTTGGCTAAGCTTAAAGGTCTAAGTAGTTCAGAAGCTAAATCAAGAGCCAAAGAATGGTTTGTTCGCCTTGAAATGGAAGACTTTTGGGAAAAGAAGGTTGAGGACTTGAGTAAGGGAATGGCACAAAAGGTACAGTTTGTAACCACCGTTCTTCACAAGCCAGCCCTGTTGATATTTGACGAACCTTTTACTGGTTTTGATCCTATCAATACGAATTTGATTAAAAACGAAATAAAACGGTTAAATCAAGAAGGCGCTACGGTTATTTTTTCTACTCACCGTATGGAAAGTGTGGAAGAAATATGTGACCATATAGGTCTAATAAATAACGGTAAGGTTATGGTAGAAGGCCTTTTATTGGATATTCGAAAGCATTACATGAACGGTACTTACGCCTTTACGACAAAAGAGCAACAGACCTTTTCAGGAATGGATGTTTTGCATAGAGACTTACAACATACAGGACACACGGCAACAATTAAAAGCGAAGCTTATCCAAGTGCATTAATTCAAAAATTAGCTAAAGAAAATCAGTTGCTTGGTTTTGAGGAAGTATTGCCGCGAGTTAGTGATATCTTCATTGATATAGTGAATAACGGACCTAAACCTTTGAACTCATGAAAAGCCCCATCCTACTGATTATTCAGCGTGAATTCATCACACGCGTACGCAAAAAAACATTCTTATTGATGACTTTATTAGCACCGCTGCTTCTAGCCGCGGTAATGATAGTTCCTGGATTACTCGCATCAATGCCAGAGGATGATAAGAGCATAATTGTCTTAGATGAACCCTCTATTTTGGTTCCCGAAGAAGGTACTTCACAATTTTCGTTGGAGTACTTGAATCCAAATGAATTTGACTTGGAAACAGGGAAAACATTTTTAAGGGAATCGGATAAAGATGCCCTATTATATATCCCTTCTGGGAATGGATGGGACCCGGATTTTATTAAGAACAATATTCTTCTTTTTGGAAAAGAAGATATAGGAATTGATCTGCAGCGATTTGTTGAGCGTCAGTTAGAAGAAAAAATAAATCAGCAAAAGCTCATTCGCCAAGGCGTAGACCCTGAGGTAGTGTCTCAAACCAAGACTAAAGTGACTATTAAGAGCTTTACTATGGGAGAAGAAGGCAACGAGGAAACAAGCGCAACACCGCTAAAAATGGGACTTGGTTATATTGCTGGTATTCTCATTTACTTCTTCATATTTTTCTATGCAGTTCAAGTAATGCGCGGTGTAATAGAAGAAAAAACAAGCCGGATTGTAGAGGTCATTATCTCTAGTGTGCGACCAAGACAATTAATGATGGGTAAAATTCTTGGAATTGGATTAGTTGGCGTGGTACAATTTCTTATTTGGGTCATCTTGTCGGGCACAATTTACGCCGTGGTCAGTACTTTTATCTATCCCGAGATTTTTGCGCAGCAAGTTCCAGCAGGCCCTGGTTCACCGGATTTAAGTACAGTGGATCAAACAAACTTGTTCTCCATGCTCAATAGCATCAATTTCCCTGTGGTTTTAAGTGGATTTGTATTCTATTTCTTTGGAGGCTACTTCTTATACAGTGCTCTTTTTGCTGCACTAGGCTCAGCGATTGACCAAGAAGCAGACTCACAGCAATTTATGTTACCTGTTACCGCTCCAATGATTATTGCAATCACCACGGCAATGAATGTAATTCAAGATCCTAATGGACCCTTAGCGTTCTGGATGAGCATGATTCCCTTGACTTCACCAATAAGTATGATGATTCGCCTACCTTTTGGTGTTCCTATATGGCAAATAGGCTTAAGTGCTTTAATTTTAGTAGGCACATTTTTTGGCGTGGTGGCATTAGCAGGAAAAATCTATCGAGTTGGTATATTGATGTACGGAAAAAAAGTTACCTGGAAGGAATTATATAAATGGTTGAAGTATTAAATAATATCCAAGAGTGGATTAAAGAATTCTTAAGTTTTGGAATTTGGTCTACCGACTTTTTCAGGCTTTCTGTTAAAGGCCTTTTACAAGTATTGCTGCTTTTTGCAAGCGCACGCTATGGATTCTGGCTATTGAAAAAAATCTTCTTGCGAAGCAAAGCGGGAGAGCAATATGATGAAGGAAGACGCTACACTATTCTGCAGATTTCTAAATACATCATCTATACCGTAGTAATTGTTATTGCCTTAGAAACAATTGGCGTTAAGGTTACTGCCCTTTTAGCTGCGTCAACCGCGCTCTTTGTGGGTTTAGGCCTTGGTCTTCAGGATGCATTCAAAGACTTGAGCGCAGGAGTAATCATACTCATGGAGCGCACCTTAAGTGTAGGTGACATTATTCAATTAGAAAACCAAATTGGGAAAGTAGAAGCAGTTGGTCTCAGAACTACCACAGTCAGAACAAGGGATGATATTCTAATCATTGTACCCAATTCCAAATTGACTAATGAAACAGTCATTAATTTAACGCATAGCGAAGAAACAACTCGTTTTGCCGTTAATGTAAGTGTCGCTTTCGGGAGCGATACTGCACAAGTTTCAGACATCCTTTATAAAATTGCTTTAGAGCACCCCAAAGCTGATGATAAAGAGAAACCGCTAGTATTATTGAAAGACTTTGGTGATAGTGCCCTTGTATTCGAGCTTAATTTCTATACCCGCGATTTGTTTTTTGTAGAAAAAATAAAAAGCGATTTAAGATTTGAAATTGACCAACAATTTAGAGCGAACAAAATTATCATTCCTTTTCCTCAGCGTACAGTTTGGCGCGGACCAGACAGAATTACCCAATTTGGCGACGGAATTGTGGGAGCCGGAGAAATTCACCCTAATACTGACGAAGAGAACGGTGCTGTATAACGTATAAAGTATGAGCAGAATATTACTAATAGAAGATGAAGTTGCTATTCGTCGAGTCCTCAAAAAGATCTTGCTTGAAGAAGATCCTAATAATGATATCCACGAAGCGGAAGACGGTAAATCAGCTGTTGAATTATTCGGTGAAGGGAATTGGGATCTAGTTTTCTGTGACATAAAAATGCCGCATAAAGACGGTGTTGAAGTTCTTGAACACATGATGTCTATCAATGCAGATGTTCCTGTAATTATGATATCTGGTCACGGCGATATCAACACAGCCGTGGATTGTTTAAAAAAAGGTGCTTACGATTATCTACCAAAACCTCCAGATCTCAATCGATTATTGAGTACAGTGCGTAATGCGTTGACTCAAAAAGAATTGGTAACGGAAGTGAAAACGCTCAAAAAGCGCGTGAGCAAAAAGTACAAGATGATTGGGGAAAGTGATGGAATGAATGAGCTTAGAGATATTATTTCCAAGGTTGCTCCTTCTGAAGCACGTGTCCTTATTACTGGACCCAATGGCTCTGGTAAAGAATTAGTGGCGCACCAGATTCATGAGCAAAGCGAAAGAAGAAAGAACCCTATGATTGAAGTTAATTGTGCAGCAATACCTGCAGAATTAATTGAAAGCGAACTTTTTGGACATAAAAAAGGTGCATTCACAGGCGCCCAGAAAGACCGCAAAGGGAAATTTGAATTGGCCCATGGAGGAACTTTATTCCTTGACGAAATAGGTGATATGAGCCTTGGAGCACAAGCAAAAGTACTCCGTGCCTTGCAAGAACACAAAATCACACCGGTTGGAGGTGACAAGAGTATTAAGGTTGATGTACGTGTTTTGGCTGCAACCAATAAAAACCTTAGAAAGATGATTGAAGAAGGTAAATTTAGAGAAGACCTCTTCCACCGTCTAGGCGTCATTATTATGAAAGTCCCAGGTTTAAATGAGCGCAGAGGTGATGTTCCATTGCTCGCAGACCACTTCTTAAAATCAATCGCTGAAGAATATGGCGTAAGTCCAAAAGGAATTGATAACGATGCGATAAGTGTATTACAAGATTACGATTGGACGGGAAATATCCGCGAATTTCGGAATGTAATGGAACGCTTGCATATTTTGAGCGGAAATCCAATAAGTAAATCTTGCGTAGACAAGTTCGCAAGGAAATAAGCGTACTTTTGCGCAAAATCATAAGCAAATGAGTTTTCCAAAATTCTTAGTGGCAGATAATACAGATAGTCCTGATGCGATCTTCATCGTGCATACTGAATTCCCCGCGTTTATTCTCAATTTAGAAAATGACGAAGTAAAATGGCTGGATGATATTAGCGATGAGAGTGAAGGGGATCTCACTAAAACATTAGAGAGCCTAATTACAGAGGCTGAAAACTTCTACCAACGCGAAGTAGACCGCTATAATCTTTAATGTTCTTCCGCTGGAGTACATACAGTGAACAGTATAAAATCAGTCTTAATCTAGCGTATCCAGTAATTATTGGTCAATTAGGTCAAATTCTGGTAAGCGTAGCTGATTCTATTATGGTAGGTAAGTTTTTGGGTACTATCCCACTAGCTGCCATAAGTCTTGCAGCGTCCATACTTATAATTCCCATTGTGTTTGCTATAGGTGTTGCATATGGTCTAACACCACTTGTTGCTGGAGCAGATGGTGAAAATGACCCCGCTGCAGCCACCAAGTATTTCAAAAACGGACTGCTTCTGAACAGCATTATGGGATTGATGATTTTTGGATTAGTCATGATTTTTGCCCAAGGTGCTTATTTGCTGGGCCAAGATGAAAGGGTGGTTGAAGCGGCACTACCTTATATTTATATCGTAGGATTCTCTATTCTACCGATGATGAGTTTTTTTGCATTTAAACAATTTGCGGAAGGTTTGAGTGATACAAAAGCCGCCATGCGAGTAAGTCTAGCTGCAAACCTTTTGAACGTAATTTTGAATTACCCATTGATTACCGGCTGGGGGCCATTCCCTGAACTCGGGTTAATTGGCGCGGGTGTGAGTACATTAATTACCCGATTCATTATGCTTGGAGGCATGGCGATCTACATAAGAAAGAAAGAGAAATTCGCATTGTATTGGTCCCATTGGCGCAATTCAAAGATTAATGGTCTAACCATAAAGGAAATATTGAACATTGGCGTTCCAAGTGGTCTGCAATACGTTTTTGAAGCAGGCGCTTTCGGAATGAGCGGAGTGATAGTAGGAATGATTGGCCCCGTTCAACAAGCTGCACATCAAATAGCATTAAATATTGCATCTGTAAGCTATATGATGGTTAGCGGATTAGGCGCTGCTGCTGCAATAAGAATAGGAAACCAATTAGGTCGTAAAGATTATCCATTGCTCAGATTAGCCGGACAAAGCCTCTTTCATTTGACTTTCTTTTTCATGCTCATTACAATGACTATTCTAATTGTACTTCGCAATTTCCTTCCTGAATTTTATAGTATGGATTCTGAGGTACTAGAGTATACCACTGTTTTAATGGTAGCTGCAGGAATCTTTCAACTTCCAGATGGAATACAAGCAACAGCCTTAGGAGCGCTCAGAGGGATTAAAGATGTAAATATCCCGACAATTATATGTTTTGTAGCCTATTGGATAATCGCATTACCGATCTGCTATTATCTAGGAGTGACTCTAGAATTGGGTCCAATAGGTGTATGGGTAGGGCTTACTGTTGGTTTGACTGTAGCTTCAATCGCTTTGTACAGGCGGTTTCGTCATAAAACTCTAAAAATGAGCTAACTGGCAATTCCAGCTCGCCTTAATAACGCTTCTACTCTTGGGTTTCGATTCCTAAATTTCTGATAGAGTTCGTCAGGAGCCTCTGTTCCTCCACGGGACAAAATCTCACCAAAACGTGAAGCGACATCTTTATTGAAAATCCCTTTCTCCTTGAAAAGCTCGAACGCATCTGCATCTAGAACCTCCGCCCATTTGTAACTGTAATATCCTGCACTATAGCCTCCTTGGAAAATATGACTGAATGCTGTAGACGATATGGAGCCTTCAACAGGTAAAAACAATTGCGTCTCAGCGGTAGCAGCCCTTTCGAATTCTGTAATTGAACTTTTCAAAGGTCTCTTTAAATTGTGATAAGCCATGTCCAAATAACCAAAATTCAATTGGCGAAGCGTCATATAACCTTCCATAAACTGTTGACTTTCAACTATTCTGTCTACATATATTTTAGGTAAAATTTCGCCTGTTTCATAATGTTTGGCAAAAAGCTCTAGAGCCTCAGGTTCGTAACACCAATTCTCTAAAATTTGAGAAGGTAGTTCTACAAAATCCCAATACACATTAGTACCTGTTAACGATGGATAAGTCCCACGAGCCATCATACCATGGAGAGCATGTCCAAACTCGTGAAACAGCGTAGTCACTTCGTTAAAAGTGAGCAATGAAGGTTTATCTACCGTAGGCTTTGTGAAATTACATACGATACTTATATGGGGTCTTACCTCTTTACCATCTAGTACATGCATACTGCGGTAACTGGTCATCCAAGCACCAGCTCTTTTGCCTTCTCTTGGGAAAAAGTCCGTATACAATAAACTTAAAAAATTACCATTCGAGTCATACACTTCGTACACATCAACCTCAGGATGATACGTAGCAATCTCATCATTCTTTGTAAAACGTAAGCCATAAAGTTTCCCACTGATCTCAAAAACCCCATCGAGCACATTTTCAAGCATGAAATAGGGCTTCAAGAGGGTATCATCTAATTCAAGTTTTGCTTTCTTTAACTTCTCTGACCAATAGCTAAAATCCCAAGCCATTACATCACCTTGATGACCATGTTCTGCCGCAAAGTTTTGAACTTCCTTTAGGTCTTTTACTGCTGCAGGTTTTGCAAGTTCTTTCAGGTCGTTCAAAAACGATATTACGGTTTCAGGGGTCTTAGCCATTCTCTTTTGCAGCGTTAATTCTGCGTGAGAACTAAACCCAAGAAGCTGTGCCTTATTAAGACGTGTATTTACAAGCTCTTTAATATTCTCCTCATTATTGAAAGCATTGCCCTTTGCGGCCCTTGTGCTATAGGCACGATAAAAATATTCGCGAAAACTAGAAGAATTCGAATATTTCATAATACTCATATAAGTGGGCATGTCCAAACCAAAAACATATCCCTCTTTGTTGCGCTCTTTGGCTAAAGATTTTGCAGCTTCAACAGTGCCTTCTGGAAGGCCATCTAATTCTTCTACATGGGTAGTATGGTACTCAAAATTTTGAGTTTCTTTGAGTACATTCTCGCCGAAGGAAAGAGAAAGTTTACTCAATTTTTCGCTGTATGCCTTCAATTGCTCCCTCTGTTCGCCTTGTAGAAGAGCACCATTCCTTACAAATCCCTCATAGGTTTCTTTCAACAATCTATGGTCCTCAGTGCTCAGCACAAAATCCTGTCTTTTTTGCCAAACTTCTTTTATGCGTTCGAATAGCTTTTGATTCAAAAGTGTTTCATTATGAAACAAGGATAGCTTTGGACTTAACTCACGCGCTATCTTTTGGATATATTCATTGGTTTCCGCGCTATTCAAATTGAAAAAACATCCGCTCACGATATTCAACTCTTTCGTTGAAAACTCTAATTCTACCACGGTGTTTTTAAACGACGGTAATTCACTGTTTGAACAAATTGCATCAATTCTCTTTCTGCTAACATCCATCCAATGCAACGCCGCAGGCATAAAATGCTCTGGTTCAATCTTGTTAAAATCTAAACTTTCAAATGGGGTTTTCCCAAACTCTATCAATGGATTCATTCGTACAGAATAATTTATACGAAGATACGCAGGACAAACATTTACTACCTTTGATTTATGGCAAAAGTGAAGGTGAATTGGACAATAAATGGGATGACCTGTTCTGGATGCGCACAGAGTGCGGCATCTATTGCTCAGGGCAGTCCTGGGCTTGATGAGGTTGTCATTCGCTACGCGAGTCAAACCTTCAAGGGCACTATTGATCAAGATGTGTTCAACCTTCAACTTTTAGTAGATAAATTAGCGCAAGCAGGCTATACGCTTAAACCCGAAAAAGAAACCATTGAAGACCGATTTACTCGCGAACGAAAAGCTTTAAAAAGTCAACGTACTGAACTTCTTTTTACACCTCTTTTTGCGCTGCCCTTGCTTTATTTGGGAATGACGCACAAAACAGCATTTCCCTATCTGCTCATCCAAGGTGTTCTAGCCCTCATTTTAAGCGGGTATTTTGGACGGAATATCCATAGAAAAGCATTTTCACTGATTAAAATAGGACGTTTTAATATGGATACTCTGATCAGCTTGGGAAGTATTGCCGCCTATAGCTATTCCGTATATAACGTGATTCTTGGACAACATGAAATCTATTTTGAAAGCGCAGGTCTAATTATCGCTTTTATTCTAATCGGTAAATATTTTGAGCAAAGGGGCAAATTACAGAACGCCAAAGCCGTAGAGAGTCTTTTTGATTTGCAACCTAAACAAGCCACAAGAATGGTTGACGGTTCAGCTTACACGGTTGACGTTGCCGACCTTGAGATAGATGAAATTGTTTTGGTTAAACCTGGCGAACGCATTCCGGTAGACGGCATTGTGGTTGAAGGCGTATCCATTGTAAATGAAAGTTCGTTTACGGGC
>PXYR01000153.1 GCA_003023665.1 Bacteroidota bacterium | reverse complement strand
CCCAAGAAGAGCCGCTTGCTTCTAAAATTGCTTTCACATTCGCAAAAACACTGTGTACTTGTGCTTCAAAGTCAAAGGATTTAAAATTACCATTGTGGTCCAATTCTAGACCTGGAACGCCACTATCATTTGCATCACTTCCTGCAGTTCGTGGGCCTACACCCGACAAAAACAATAAATCCCCAACTTTTCTTGCGTGCGGATATAATCCCACGGGTTTTGGGGCGGCGGTGGTAGATATTTTATTAGAATCGGACATAGTCGGACGTTTTATGGCTGCAAAAATAAAGAATGTGCCTCGGAAGGAAGGCATAAAATGCTTTAGGTTGAAAAATAAACTTAGTGTTATTTGGACACTTACTCAAAAACCTATTATATTTGCACCTGTATGTAAAGATTGGTGGTTCTTTCTTTTCATGCTTCTGTGATAGGTTCTAGGGGCTATTTGGCAGAATTTTCGCAGTGTTATTGAGCCGATTTTTAACACTAGGAAATACTTCCAAATTCCCCTTTTTTCTTTTTAAGAACCTGCGGTACAACTACCATTTTTGGCTTAACTTCCGCTTCTACACTGTCATGGTGTCCAATTTTTATTCAACACATGTTATTTGGCGTTTTTTTAGCGTAAAAGCATCTTGTACAACCTTGGATACCTATTATTTTTGTAGACTATTTTAAGATACATCCAGCCCAATGCTGAAATTTATATCAAAACTGGTCGGCTCCAAAAGCGACCGCGATTTAAAAAAGCTTCAACCCTTCGTTGATGCTGTAAACTCTTACACGGACAGCATAGAGTCACTTTCTAATGACGCCCTACGTCAAAAGACCTTAGATTTTAGGTCAGCAATAGAGAATGCCACTTCAAGCCTTGAAGCACAGAAGACTTCATTATTTGAGCAGATTGAGGCGACAGAGAACTATGATGCTAGAGAACCTTTATACGAGCAGACCGAGGCTCTAGATGCAGAAGTTTTGACTGAAATTGAGCGAGTCCTTTTGGAGGTACACCCTGAGGCTTTTGCTGTGGTTAGAGAAACTGCAAAACGATTTATGGCAGGCGAGGTACGGGCAACTGCGACCGAATTGGATAGAGACTTAGCCTCAAAATTTCACCACATTACCATAGAAGGTGATGAGGTGGTATATGCAAATTCTTGGAAGGCAGCGGGTGGAGATATTACTTGGAATATGATCCATTATGATGTGCAGCTCATTGGTGGTACGGTGCTGCATGAGGGGAAAATTGCGGAGATGCAAACAGGAGAAGGAAAAACCCTTGTTGCAACGCTGCCCGTGTATTTAAATGCACTTGCCGGTAGAGGTGTGCATGTGGTTACTGTCAATGATTACCTAGCCAAACGCGATTGTGAATGGATGGCCCCGTTATTCAATTTTCACGGATTAACTATTGATTGTATTGATAAACATCAACCTAATTCCGAAGCCCGCCGCGCTGCGTATTACAGCGACATTACTTATGGAACCAATAATGAATTTGGGTTTGACTATTTACGCGATAACATGGCTCGCAGAGATGAAGACCGTGTGCAAACTAGAGGTCATCATTTTGCCATTGTAGATGAGGTAGATAGCGTTCTTATTGATGACGCTAGAACACCTTTGATTATTTCAGGTCCAACCCCTAAAGGAGACCAGCACGAATTTAATGAGCTTAAAGGATTCGTAGAATCTTTGATGACCGCTCAAAAGAATTTGGTTCAAAAGGAATTGACTGACGCCAAAAGAATGATTGCTGACGGAGAAACGGATGAAGGCGGCGTCAAACTGCTTCGCGCCTACCGTGGGTTACCAAAGTCAAAACCATTAATCAAATTCCTCTCACAAGACGGAATGAAAACGCTACTTCAAAAAACGGAAGGCGTTTACCTACAAGAGCAGGGTAAAAAAATGAAGCTCATTGATGAGGACTTGTTTTTCACGATTGAAGAAAAGAACAATCAGATCGATTTAACCGGAAAGGGAATCGACTTAATCTCTAAAAGTACTGCAAAGGATTTCTTTGTAATGCCTGACATTACTGCTGAACTGAGTGCTTTAGAAGACCTTGATGTTTCTGCAGAGAAGAAAGCAGAAAAGAAGGATGAAATCATGCGCGACTATGGCGTGAAAAGCGAACGTATTCATACCGTTAATCAGCTGCTAAAGGCCTATGCCTTGTTTGAGAAGGATACAGAGTATGTCATCATGGACAACAAAGTAAAGATTGTAGATGAGCAAACGGGCCGTATCATGGAAGGTCGTCGGTATTCAGACGGTTTACATCAGGCAATTGAAGCAAAGGAAAATGTCAAAATAGAAGCTGCCACGCAGACTTACGCGACCATTACTTTACAGAATTATTTCCGCATGTACCATAAGCTTGCTGGAATGACGGGAACTGCAGAAACAGAGGCCGGTGAATTCTGGGAAATTTATGAACTTGAAGTGGTTGTTATTCCAACCAATCGTCCAATTGCCCGTGACGACCGCGAGGACTTTGTCTACAAAACAAACCGCGAAAAGTATAATGCTGTAATTGAGGAGATTTCCAAGCTTAGAGAAGCAGGTCGCCCCATTCTTGTTGGTACCACCTCCGTAGAGATTTCAGAATTATTGAGTCGTGCATTGAAAATCAGAAAGATCCCTCACCAGGTTTTAAATGCCAAGATGCACCAAAAAGAAGCTGAAGTTGTAGCTGAGGCAGGTAAACCAGGAATGGTGACTATTGCAACGAACATGGCCGGACGTGGAACGGATATCAAGCTGAGTGATGAAGCTAAGGCTTCGGGTGGATTGGCAATCATAGGAACAGAACGCCACGATAGCCGTCGAGTGGATCGTCAGCTCAGAGGTCGCGCTGGACGTCAAGGTGATGTGGGTTCCTCGCAGTTTTTTGTTTCCTTAGAAGACAAACTTATGCGCCTTTTTAATTCTGAGCGTATTGCCGGTCTTATGGACCGTTTAGGCTTGGAAGAAGGTGAGGTTATTCAGCACAGTATGGTTTCCAAGAGTATTGAACGTGCGCAGAAAAAAGTAGAAGAAAACAACTTCGGTACGCGTAAACGATTATTGGAGTATGATGATGTGATGAACAGCCAGCGCACGGTTATTTACAGACGTCGCTCTAATGCATTGAAAGGACAGCGAATCAAGGTGGATATTGCCAATATGATGTACGATACATTAGCCGATTTGGTAGAGGCGTATCAGCCATCAAAAGATTTTGAAAATTTCAAATTGGATTTCTTGCGCACCTTTGCTTTTGAGCCAGATATGATTGCGGACGAATTCGTCAGTGGTGACTTTGAAACGGTTTGTAACAATCTGTTTGATCAATCCAGCAAGTTTTATAACGAAAAAAGTACGCGTATTTCTTCCGCGGCAATGCCCATTTTTAAACAGGTCTATGACGATCCAAAGAACAGTTTTGATAAAATTTTAGTTCCTATTTCAGACGGTAGAAAAGCTATGCAGGTTACCAGTGTATTGCATGATGTAATAGAATCTGAGGGCCGGAGTTTAATTTCAGATGTTGAGAAGGGGATTTCAATTGCCATTATAGATGACGAATGGAAGAATCATCTTCGTGCCATGGATGATTTGCGCCAAAGTGTGCAAGGCGCTGTTTACGAGCAAAAAGACCCGCTTTTGATTTACAAATTTGAGTCTTTTGAGCTTTTCAAAGGTTTGGTAAGTAAGGTGAATCAAGAAATAGTGAGCTTTTTATTCCGCGGTAATTTACCAGAGAACAATCCTTCTCAGGTACGTAGAGCTCCAGCAAATGCGCCAAAGCAGCCTAAACTACAAGAAGGCAGAAATGAAAGTAGCGCTTCGCAATCCAGTCAAAATCAGGGCCAACCATCACCTGCAGGACCACCTCGTAAGCCAACGCCGGTTGTGAATACGGGTAAAAGCTACGGTAGAAATGATGCCGTATCTATACGGAATACTGCTACAGGTGAAGTTCAAAATGTGAAGTACAAGAAGGCCGAACCGCTATTGGCCAAGGGCTGGGAAATTATAGAGCAATAATTGATGTTTTGGAACACAATCACAAAACTGATTCTAAAGAATAAGCTCGCTTGGCTTGTTCTCCTGGGTCTTTGTACAGCATTCATGGGGTACATGGCTAGCAAGGTGGAGACCAGCTATGAATTCGCGAAGCTCATGCCTGAAACGGATTCTGTGAGCATTGAATACAACAT
>PXYR01000152.1 GCA_003023665.1 Bacteroidota bacterium | reverse complement strand
AGTTTTGGAATTGGAACTACAGCTAACGGAAAAGCATATTTTGGCTTTGGAGCCACTAATACCGCCTACTTAAAAGATTTCTGGAGTTTTGATCCTGACAACGGTACCTACACTCAACTTGCCAGTTGTGATTGTTCAAGTAGAAGACATCCCGCCATGATTTCAATTGGAAACAACATCTATGTTGGCTTGGGAAATGACGAGTTTAGTGACAAAAAAGATTGGTGGGTGTATAGCATAAAAAACAATGTTTGGACACAAATAGCGGATTTACCTGGACCGGCAAGGCACCATCCCTACATGTTTAACGCCGGCGGACAAGTTTATGCTGGCCTTGGACATAGTGGACCAACTATATATAGGGATTGGTATAAGCTAGATACTGCGTTGAACACCTGGACCCAAATGAATCAATTTCCAGGTGAAGGAAGAGTTGCTGGGACTCAATTTAACATGAACGGTTTTGGATTCATTTTGAGTGGAGACGGTGACAACCATAATTACATGGATACCGGTGAAATGTGGCGCTACAATCCAGCAGACGATTCTTGGCTGCAATTCCCTCCTCACCCAGGAAAAAGCAGGTGGGCCCCAGGTAGCTTTGTAATCAATAATGAAGTCTTCTTTCTTGGAGGGGTCAATCGCTTCACCAATACTTTCCCTAAAGACTTTGTAAGTTTTGATATGTCTGCTGCAACGCTTGAGCTTGAAAAAGAGCAATTGGAAAACATCTACTTCTTCCCTAATCCAGCAAATAACATCATCTCATGGGAAAATAATGAAGCCATAACACAAGTAACCTTAATAAACTCCATAGGTCAAAGGGTTGCCTCTATCCCTAGAACGGCGAATAAAATGGACGTAAGTACTATGGAGAATGGTGTTTATTTCCTTCAATTCTACTCAAGAAACGGAATCATAAAGACGTCAAAAGCCATCATTCAGCATTAAAAGTATTCTTACCACAAAAGTCTTTTGGTATACTAATGTTGAATCAATATTCTTTTCCTGATGAGCGCTTTACCATTTGAGATTTCTAAAAAATAGGCGCCGTTGTAAAGAACATCTGTTTCAAAAAATCCTATGGTTTGACCAGCGTGAATCGTATTAGTAGCAATGATTCTCCCACTCAAGTCAACTATATTTATAGTTAAAGAGTGATCCAATAAGCCTCTAACCTGAACCGTCAATAACTCTGACGCGGGATTCGGAAAAATTTTCATCTCCGGGATTTCCATTGTATTGATTCCAATTGAAGAGGTATATACGGTAGCACCATTTGGCACCGAATTAACCTCCCCACCATTTACCTGTCCATAATATGTTGGAGCCACAACATAAGGATATTGAGAATTCCAATTTTCATCCACTGTTGCGAAATAGGCATAGGTGCCGTTAGGATACTCCGGTGTGACGCAGAATCGGCCGTTATGCTCGTCTAGATATTCTGATCCGCTTTGATTCACGTATTCATAATCTTCTTTAAAATAACCAAGGGGCCATGTAACCTGTGACGGTGTATTCCCTGAACCCCGGCTAGATTTTAGCTCATAGCTAGAACGAATTCTTGTTACACCACCAGAACCGTCCGTATTCAAGTAACCGTAAGCTCCATAAATAGGAAATCCATCAAAAGCAAAGCCAATTAGTGGCGAATGCTGTGTACTGTCTATTGCATACAATCCATCTGCATCATAGAGATTACAAATAGAGGAAACTACGTTGAGGTCCATGTCAAATGCCGATGGATTTTGGTGATGATGATAATTGCCCATTGCTGGGTGACCTTTAGAACAATCAAATCCATCCATTTCTGCGAGAATTGCATCTCTATTCCAACTCATATTTGCAGCAGGACCTCCGGGGCATGGTGGATTGCCAGGGCCACCGCATAAAGCATTCGTATTTGGATTCCAAGCAACTCCATCTCTATAATCAAAGAGCGCCACACCGTTTACAAATATTCCAATCGGGCCCATGGTTGTAGAAGTAGGAGTACCTGTATTTTGAATAGGATTTAAACGAATTTCGTAAATCGCATTCTGGTTTGTTGCTTGGCTTGGGTTGCCGTCTAGAAATGGTCCCGTTGGGTAGGAAGGAATTCCGCTAGTTTTGATATAAGCACTATTTGCAGTGTAGCTTACTTCCTGACAATTCACCAAAGTTGATATAGGTAAAGCTGTGGAATTTCCCTGGACATAGTAACTACCGGTAATAGTTGTGTTTTGTAGCCATGAAGTAATAGCTGGGTTTGATTGTGCAAATACCATATGAATGGTCAGCAGGGTATTGGCAAGCACTAGTAATTTAATTTTCATGTTGGTTAGTATTGTAAGACAACGTCCACTTAGGGAACTGATGACTTGGGTTAAAAACAAAATTTGGATCGTTCAATGTTTTCAAAAAGGCGATTAAGTCAGATTTATTATCCTCTGAAATAGGCTTTTTTAATGGGCTTTTTTCTAAGATACCATTGCTTGGAGAATAATGACTTAAAACCTGTCTAAGATTTTGAAATCTTCCATCGTGCATGTAGGGGTAGGTATAACTTAAGTTTCTGAGAGAAGGAATTTTGAATTGCATAGAATCGCAACTATTTTTTGTTAGCTCGTATCTGCCAAGATCTAACAAGTTTGAATCTATAGGCAATCCATTGTAAGCAAAATCATACGTGCTAAAAAGCGGTGGAGGATGACAACTCTTACAATTTTCATTAAAGACTTTAAAACCGTTAGATTCCTGAGCCGTAAACTCTTGAGCGCCTAAAATGACCTGATCATATTTAGATTCATAACTAATCAAGTTTAATTGAAAGGCCTCTAGCGCCTCTAATGCCTTGGGAATTGAAGGCGCAGTACCAAAAGCATTTTTAAAGAGATCCAAATAAAGAGGTGAGGAATTCAAAGCATTCAACACATTCTGCAATGTTGTTCCCATTTCAGTTGCTGAGGTCAAAGGCGCAATGGATTGAGCTTCTAGGTTATGTGCCGCACCGTCGTGCATAAATTTATCTTGCCATGCTAGATTGAATAACGCCGGAGCATTTCTCCTACCAATTGAATCAAAGACCCCGTGACTAATACTGTGGTCTGTATGAGCGAATGAATTAAAAGGACTGTGGCATGAAGCACAGGAAACCAATTGATCCGCAGAAAATTGAGCATCATGAAACAATACGCGACCCAGCTCAATTGAATTAGAGTCTAGGTTTTCAACCTTTTTAGATTTAGGCTGAGGAAAATAAGGAGGGATTTTCCCGCGATTTGACGAAACGTATTTGAAAGACCAAATGCTTAAGAGCAAGACGCAACAGGTGAGAAATTTCTTCATCTAATAGAAATTCCGTTAAGAATAGCCTGAGCCATTTGATCACTAAGTTTTCCAGGTGACATTATTCTAAAAACCTCTTTTTTCATTGCCCACTGAATTGCTGGATAGATATCTAGCGTCACTTGAAGTTCATTTCCAATGCTTTTATGACCAATGAAGAATGGACCAGAATCATTGGTAGAATAACCCCCAATATGGTATTCAAAACTTTTCCTGCTTGAATCACAAATTATATTGCCTTCTAATTTACAATGTATGTATCCTGTTTGCCAAGTCCAATACATGCCGTTAATTGGGTCTAATGCCCCTTCATGAACTCCATTATAGTTCAACACGGAATCCACTCCTAAGTATAAATCAAAGGGTGTATTCGCTACTAGGTGTTTTGTAGGCTGACTCGTGCCAAGCAGAATTGCATTCTTTTCATTTGATTTACCATCATGTGAGGCGTGTAAATAAAATTGCAACCGCTCAACGTGTAGTAGCGTATCTCCAAAATAATTCCCAGCAATCGTATCTAACTGATAGCCAGCAATAGACACTTTCAATTGGCATTCAATTTGTTGCGCATGCGATTGAATTCTAGTTAGGAAAATCACAATCAAAAACAGAGAAAAACGCATAGTATCTTAGACCATAAATACTGGAATAGGTTTAATATTTAGCCCTAATTTTCCTTCTTACACAAGCCTAATACCAATAAATATTGTCACTTCGGCTGAACTCACAACGCAAGGAGACGAGGCAAAACCCATACAGAACCAAGAGAATTCTGCGGGGCACATCAACGAAAAGATGTGGAAGAAATACACTCGCATTACGCAAGAGGAAATCAAAGAAATTCAAGAACAACTCGACAACCTCCCTTCAAAAAAATCGAACCTTGCT
>PXYR01000151.1 GCA_003023665.1 Bacteroidota bacterium | reverse complement strand
AGTGAGGTTTTGGAGTATGCTCAGCAGCATGGTTTGAACTGGGTGGAAGATTCTTCCAATGCCACGCTCAAATACAAAAGAAATAAAATGCGTCATTTACTATTTCCCGTGTTGGATGAAGTAGAGCCAAGGTGGCGTGGTGGATTAAAAAAATCCATTGATAATTTATCTCGCGACAGCAAATTACTCGATGGTCTATTGTTGCGATGGTCAGAGGAGCATGTAAAAGAAATAGATGGTGAATTATACATCCAAATGGGCACATGGTCCAGCGAGGAATACGCTCAGGTATTGTTGTATCGATTTGCTAAGCGTTTAGATGCTGGATTTTCATTTCAGGAGATAGGTCACGTACTCTCTGGTGATAGCGGTCAACGAACTTTAGGTAAATCTCACCTTTTGATTAAAGATCGAGGGCAATTCATTATTGGACCAATTCACCCTATAGACGACAAGGAATATGAGATTAAAAACATTCACGATACATCACATTTACCTTTTGATTTGAGATTTACACCAAAGGCCATTAATGAAGTTAAGTTTCAAAATGATCAAGAATGGATTTCAACGTCAATACCGTTTCCACTAATTATTCGAGTATGGAAACCTGGAGATAAATTTGTTCCTCTTGGCATGAATGGGCAAAAGAAAATTGCCGACTTTTTGAACGATTTAAGAGTACCTAGGCATCACAAAGAAAGGGTATATGTTGCTGAACATCAAGGGCAAATACTATGGGTGCTAGGTTATCGAATTGATGATTCTTTGAAAGTTGCTACAGGCGCTGAGATGGCCTATCTTGCAGAGATAAACCCAAGACTATGAAACGTATCCTTGCCCTTCTTGCGGTAACTATAAGTACGGTGCTTTACGCACAACCCCAGCCTGTAAAATGGTCAACTTCAAATACCATTATAGAGGATAAAGTTAACGTGGTAATTCACGCAGAAATTGCACCGGGGTGGCATCTATACAGTCAGAATTTAGCGGACGGTGGCCCGATTCCAACTTCATTTTACCTAGATAGTTCAAGTGCGTTTGCCCCACTTGGTAAATGGACGGAAGGCGAGCCTCACGTGGAGTTTGATCCAAACTTTGATATGGATCTTGCCTTTTTCTCAGAAAGTGCTGACTTTTCAATCTTGCTAGAACCTTTGCAGAGCGATTTTTTAGTGAAAGGTGAATTGGAATTCATGGTATGTAACGACGAAATGTGTTTACCGCCTACCTATGTTGATTTTCGAACAGAAGTTTTAGACGCTCCGTTACCTTCTGTATGGGAGGGACTTGGAACTACCTTTTGGTTGGGCTTCTTGGGAGGTTTTGCAGCGCTTATCATGCCGTGTATTTTCCCAATGATTCCACTAACCGTAAGCTTCTTTACCAAGCAGAGTAAAACACGAAGCCAAGGGATTTTCAAAGCATCCGTTTATGGGCTTGGAATTATTGTTATTTATGTTGGTCTTGGTCTACTTGTGACCTTAATTTTTGGTGCGGACAAACTCAATAAAATGGCCACGGACCCATGGTTCAACTTAGCCTTCTTTGCACTCTTTGTTATTTTTGCTGCGTCCTTCTTTGGAGCTTTTGAAATCACTCTGCCATCAAGTTGGGTGAATAAGGCTGACGATGCATCCAATAAGGGCGGATTCCTTGGAATCTTTTTTATGGCATTCACGTTGAGCTTAGTCAGTTTCTCTTGTACGGGGCCAATCATTGGTTCCCTCTTGGTAGAAGCCGCCTCTAAAGGATCTCTTTTAGGACCTGCCGTGGGGATGTTTGGTTTTGCATTAGCCCTTGCCATACCATTCACACTTTTTGCAGCATTTCCGGGTTGGTTGAATTCACTCCCATCGTCAGGAGGGTGGCTTAATACAGTTAAGGTGACCTTGGGATTTCTTGAACTCGCATTTGCGCTGAAATTCTTATCTACTGCTGATTTAGTATGGCAAGCACACTTGCTCGAACGTGAGCTGTTTATTGCTATTTGGGTTGCAATCGCATTCATGACCGCTTTTTATCTCTTGGGCGCCTTTCGCATGCCTTTGGATAGTCCAGTGCAAACGATTTCTGTTTCACGTATGGGCTTTGCAATGGTATTCATGATCATGGCTTTCTATATGCTTCCGGGAATCTTTGGAGCTCCCGTAAAATTAATTGCTGGATTCCCACCACCAGAGCATTATGCTGAAAGTAAGAACGGAGCTTTTACCCAACCTATGATTCAGGTCGCAGGAGCGGGAAAAGAAACGGCAGCACATTCAGTGGCCTCCGGTGAGCATTGTCCAAATAACCTGCCTTGTTTCAACGATTACCAAGCCGGACTTGCCTATGCAAAAGAGGTGGGTAAACCTATCATGCTTGACTTTACGGGTTGGGGTTGTGTCAACTGCCGCAAAATGGAAGAAAATGTTTGGAAGGACGAGCGCGTTCATCAGCGTATTCGCGATAATGTTGTGCTTATTTCACTGTACGTGGATGAGCGCACCAATCTTCCAAAGGATGAGCAATATGTGAGTGAAATCACCGGCCGTAAAATCAAGAATATTGGTAATAAATGGAGCGAATTCCAAGAAGTCAACTTTAAAGAGGTGAGTCAACCGCTTTACGTGATTTTAGGTCATGACGATTTAAATCCACTAATAGAAAAAAGCGCCTATGATCTTGATGTTGAAGCCTATATAGATTGGTTGGATCGCGGCGTTGCAGCCTTCAAATAAATAAAACCTTGACAAATAAAGTCAAAGGCAAGAACAATTTCTCCTCGAGTTACGTTGTGTTTACGTGTTCAGTAAACTCAATCCAAACGAAACAAGGTATCGCCTAAGAATTGGCGAGCAAATTGTGGGTTATGCACGTGAGATAGGAAGAACACGTTATTATTCGAAAGACCAATTCTGGTGGAATGGGGCCATGATCAAACACAATCAAGTGGATGAATGCATTGGATTAAGAGATCTCAACAATAGGCCCTTGTTTGAATTTGATATCATTGAATATGCCATAGAAGGTGATCGCGATAGAATGGGCTGCATTTTGTGGGAACACAAAAAAGAGCAGTTCATCATCAAAGATTTGGACGATATCACGCTAGATATTCCCTTCACTGTTGACGGATTGGTACTATTTGCGTCAGAGGATATGAAGTTTCGTGCCCATCTGTTTGCTCAGCCAGATTTAATGCATGCTTTAGGGGTTAGAGACAATTAAGACCCTATTTTAGCAATTCGAAAAGTTGCTAATCAATTCAGATGAATACAAATTTTGTAGAAGAGCTACGTTGGAGAGGCATGCTCCATGACATGATGCCGGAGACTGAGGAATTGTTGACCAAAGAAATGGTTAAGGGCTATATCGGTTTTGATCCCACAGCAGATTCGCTAGGCGTTGGTAATATGGTTCAAATTATGACCCTTGTGCATTTTCAACGCGCAGGCCACAAACCCATTGCATTGGTAGGTGGTGCCACGGGTATGGTAGGAGATCCTTCCGGCAAAAGTGCTGAACGTAATTTGTTAGACCTAGATACCTTGCAACACAATTTGGATTGTCAAAAACGGCAATTAGAAAAATTCCTAGATTTTGATTGCGGTGCAAATAGCGCGGAAATAGTAAACAATTACGACTGGTTCAAGGAATTTGATTTCTTAGGGTTCATACGAGATGTGGGAAAGCACATGAGTGTGAACTATATGATGGCCAAAGACAGCGTTAAAAAGCGCTTAGATACTGGAATGAGTTTTACCGAATTCTCTTATCAGTTGATTCAAGGGTATGATTTCTACCATTTGTGGAAGAATGATGGGGTAAAATTGCAAATGGGTGGTTCCGACCAATGGGGCAATATAACTACGGGCACAGAACTTATTAGACGATTAGGACGCGGTTCTGCGCATGCATTGACTACGCCGCTAATCAAAAAAGCAGACGGTACTAAATTTGGCAAGTCAGAAGGGGGAAACGTTTGGTTAGACCCTCAAAGAACTTCGCCTTATGCCTTTTATCAATTTTGGTTGAATGCTTCAGACGTTGATGCTGAAAATTACATAAAGATATTTTCTATTAAATCTAGAGAAGAGATAGAAACCCTTATTGTTGAGCATCAGGAAGCACCGTTCAAACGCGTACTTCAAAAAGCTCTAGCAGAAGAAGTTACGGTGCGGGTTCATAGTCAATCAGACTTGGAAAATGCGTTGGCTGCTTCGCAGATTTTGTTTGGAAAAGCAACTGAAGAGCAGCTTCGTGCTATAGATCGG
>PXYR01000031.1:15396-16701 GCA_003023665.1 Bacteroidota bacterium | reverse complement strand
TGATTAAAAAATTAGTCATATCGATGCTTCTGCCGTTTACGATGTTAGCGCAAAGTGGTGGTAGCTCTATATTCTCCTTTCTTGATCGCAGTATGTTTGCCGGTAGCTCGTCTTTGGCTAATACGGCATATTTGAATCCAACTCCTGTTGGTGCCTATGCACTTCAAAACCCGCTATTACTAACGGATACCTCAATGCATCAATTGGAGGTTAGTTATGGTTCATTAGGTAATGGCATCCAAACACTTCAATCAACGTTTGGATTTACTATCAAGGGACGTGCTTTACTATTGGGCGTTCAAAGCCTAAGTTACGGTGAATTCAATGCAACAGATAATTGGGGGAATTCATTGGGTACTTTTTCCGCTGGAGATATGAGCTTATCCGTTGGAACGCAGCTCTTGGAAGCTTATGGATGGAAATTGGGAAGTAACTTTAAATTGGTTTCAGGAACCTATGAGAGTTATCAAAGTTGGGCCTTGACTGCTGATTTGATGGCTATGCGTCGATTTAAAGACGCTCCTGATGTCATTGTAATGTTGAAAAACACGGGGTTTCAACTAAGCGCCTATAATAACCAAAGAGAATCTTTACCGACTAACTTCTTATTTGCCATTGGCGATAAATTGAAATACGCTCCTTTTCGTTGGTCTTTTGTTTTAGATGAAATACAGCGTTTCAATCAATTAGGCTATGAAGATCCAAACAATACAGTTGTTGATCCAATAACTGGAAATGTTACGCAGACAAAGCAGAATATATTCAATAGATCACTTCGACATCTCAGCGGTTCAATAGAGTTTTTACCAACCCAGCGCACGCATTTTATGTTGGGCTACAGCTTTAGACGGCAGTTCGAAATGGCCTTACCAACAAGAAGAACTTCTGGAGGATTCACCCTAGGTACAGGCTTATATTTTGACAAATTCACGTTACATTATGCGAACGAATTGCGAAGTATTGCGGGCCGAATGAATACAATATCTTTGAGCATTACTATTTAGCTATAAACCTATTCATGAGCAAACTTACCATAGCCATTGATGGCCATAGTTCAACAGGTAAAAGTACTTTGGCAAAAGAGCTGGCGGCCTGCTTAGGCTATATTTATGTGGATAGTGGCGCTATGTATCGTGCGGTTGCTTTAGAGGCCTTGCGCCATGGTTGGGTATCAAAAGAGCTTGGAATACAGGAAGAAAATATCATCAATGCACTTGAAAATCTCAAAATAACATTCAGTGTAAATTCTCAGGGACAAAGCATAACCATGCTCAATAATGAGAATGTTGAGGATGCCATTAGAAC
>PXYR01000031.1:0-15173 GCA_003023665.1 Bacteroidota bacterium | reverse complement strand
GATTATTCCTTGAATGAGGTTTTGGAAAATTTAAAAAGTCGCGATAAATCGGATATGGAGCGCGCAGATTCTCCATTAATCGCAGCTTCTGACGCAAGAATACTAGATAATAGTGAAATAAATAGGAAAGAGCAGTTCAATCTAGTCTTAGGTTGGATAAATGATCTGAAGAAGTAAGATTACGCGCGCGCTGCAAGAACGGTTTTAGCACCTTTTACTACCTCTCCTTCTTTGACCAGAATTTTACAGTCTAAGGGAAGAAATATATCCACCCTCGATCCGAATTTAATAAATCCGAATTCAGAACCCTGTGCGGCCATATCGCCAGGTTTGGCATACATAACAATTCTCCGCGCTACAGCGCCTGCAATTTGTCTAAAGACTACGGTTCCCCAAATTTTATTTTCAACGGCTACAGTGGTTCGCTCATTTAATGAAGAACTCTTTGGATGCCATGCTACAAGAAATTTCCCTTTGTGATGAATGGCGGTCTTTACCTTTCCTCCTAGAGGGAATCGATTTACATGCACATTGAATGGTGACATGAAAATGGACATTTGAATGCACTTTGTCTGTAATACCTCGTCTTCATAGACTTCTTCTATAGTTACCACTTTTCCGTCAGCCGGACAGATAATTCCATTTGGATTCACCTGTACCACCCGTTTTGGATTGCGGAAAAATTGAAGAACAATTACATAAAGTATTACGCTAATTGCAAGTGTCAAAACCTCTATCACTTGGTTTTCTACTGCCCATTGAATCAAGGCGTTTACGGCAAATAATACTATAAAAACAAGTCCTAATGTTCCTTTACCTTCCTTATGAATAATCATGATAAATACTGATAAATAATAATAGCTAACGGCGCAGCTGTAATAAAACTATCTAATCGATCTAATGCTCCTCCGTGACCGGGTAAAAATACACCTGAATCTTTAACGTCAGCTTCCCTTTTTATAGCAGAAGCCAAGAGATCTCCCAAAGGTGCGGCTATGCTCACACCTAATGCCAAAGAAACCCCTATATGCAAGGGCAATAAATTCCAATAGTAATTCGCAATGATTGCCACACTTATTGTTCCAATTATTCCGCCAAGAAAACCTTCTATTGTTTTTTTAGGACTAAGAATTGGTGCTAAAGGACGTTTCCCAAAAAATCGCCCCACTACATAGGCAAAGCTATCAGAGGACCAAATCAAAATAAAGATGAATAAAATTAACCTAGGGAATACCGTAGTTATTTGAATACAATACAAAAGCGGCAGAAAAACATAAGCAATAATGAAGAAGCTTTTGGTTATCTCACGGGCAGGTTGCACTGCACGAAGCAGGGTAAAAGCACATAATAAGAGGTAGAGTAGTGCAGCTACAATGAGTTCTTTGGCTCCTCCCCATTCGATGAATACGCCGGTGGTAAGCAGCCCCCCTCCGAATAGCAACAATGGGAACTTGCTCTCAACCTGTTTTAAGTTGGCCAATTCATTGATAAGTAACATTAGGAAAATTCCAAGAACATAGGGGCCGAGCGCACTGAATCCAAAAAATCCAATTAATGCAGCCGCGTATAATGCTCCCCAAAGTGTGCGTTTTAACATTTAAATCTCGTCTTCAATAAGCACTAAGAATACTTTTCTGTCCTTGTTAGGGTCGGCGGAAGCCATTTGCACGTTTTCATCCAGTGGAGCTCGAATTACAGCTATATTACCGGGTCTATCTTCTCTGTATTTCAAGTTGATGGATTCCATCCCATCTCTCAGATTAGCCACTATTTGAGAGGTATATGCAATAATCACATGATGTTTGGGTAAATCTGAAAGACGTCTTCCCCCTGTGTGATGATTGTGAACCATGATACCACCATTAAATGCTATTAAAGCTTCACATCCACTAATTACCGCAGGAAATTGACCATCGTTATCAAAAGTAACTTTAAGTCCTAGGTTATTTTCAAGCTTTCTTAATTGTTCGTCACTGAAATAAACACCAGGCCAATTGCGCTCATCTGCATAGTGACGTATGCCTGATAGTGCGTCTGACTCATTTGCACAATAAATAAAATGCCCACCTCCCTCATGGAATCTTGAGACGAACCTTTCATCTAAAGGTAATTGTTGTTGTGGGGCGAACTTGCCTTCTTCTACCTGTTCAGAGGTTTCGGTACTCTTCAGGGAAGAAACAAGTTTTGTGAAAAAGCCTTTTTTAGCCATGCGTTGTGCTTGTTATTCAAAGGTAGCAAAGCAAACACATAGGAACCAAGGTCATAGCTATATGGCTATTAACAAAAAACCACCGTGATAGCGGTGGTTTTTTGTAAAACAGCAGTTTTATTCATCTGCTGCTGCAACTTCTTCTCCTTCCTTAGAGGCTTCTTTTACTACGGTTTCAGCCTCAGCAGCTTCAACCTCAGTAGCTTCAACTTCAGTAGGTTCCTCTTTATCCCAAGGACGTTTTCCAAAAATTTCTTCTACATTTTCTTTGAAGATTACTTCTTTCTCCAATAGAATATTTGCCAATTGATCAAGTTTATCCCTATTGTCGGTAAGTACCTGTATGGCTCTTTTGTATTCAGCTTCAATTATTTTACTAATCTCTTCATCAATTACCACCGCTGTTTCCTGAGAATAGGGCTTGTCCATTGCATATTCATTTTGACCTTGGCTGTCGTAGTAAGTGATATTTCCCAACTTATCATTTAATCCATAAATGGTAACCATGGCACGAGCCTGTTTGGTAACCTTTTCTAAGTCACTAAGTGCTCCTGTTGAGATTTTATCGAATACCACTTTTTCAGCAGCACGGCCTCCCATTGTCGCACACATTTCGTCCAGCATCTGCTCCGCCGTAGTTATTTGTCGCTCCTCTGGCAAATACCAAGCGGCACCCAAGGAACGACCTCTTGGTACAATAGTAACTTTAACTAACGGGGCGGCATGCTCAAGCAACCAGCTAACAGCAGCATGTCCTGCTTCGTGATAGGCTATTACCTTTTTCTCTTCAGGGGTTATGATTTTGGTCTTTTTTTCTAAACCTCCTACAATTCTGTCAATGGCATCATTGAAATCTTGTTTGTCCACTGATTTTTTGTTTTTCCTTGCAGCAATAAGTGCTGCTTCATTACAAACATTCGCAATGTCTGCTCCAGAAAAACCAGGTGTTTGCTTTGACAACAAAGCCACGTCAACGGACTTATTGGTTTTAATCTCTTTCAGATGGACGCCAAATATTTCTTCTCGCTCATTTAATTCGGGAAGATCAACATAGATGATTCTGTCAAATCTACCAGCACGCATTAAAGCTCTATCAAGAATATCCGCGCGGTTGGTTGCAGCCATGACTATCACGTGCTCATTCGTTCCAAATCCGTCCATTTCAGTGAGCAACTGATTCAACGTGTTCTCACGTTCATCGTTACCACCAGTAAAATTATTTTTACCTCTAGCACGTCCAATTGCATCAATCTCATCAATAAAGATGATACACGGTGATTTTTCTTTTGCTTGCTTGAAAAGATCACGAACTCTTGACGCCCCAACACCCACAAACATTTCTACGAAATCAGAGCCGGAAAGTGAAAAGAAGGGAACTTTTGCCTCACCTGCAACAGCTTTTGCAAGTAAAGTTTTACCTGTCCCAGGGGGCCCTGAAAGCATCACACCTTTAGGTATTCTACCTCCTAACTCCGTGTACTTTTTTGGGTTTTTTAAGAAGTCTACAATCTCTAATACTTCTTCCTTAGCTCCGGTCATACCGGCAACTTCATCAAATGTGGTTTTAACTTCGGTGTCTTTGTCAAACACTTTTGCGCGTGATTTACCAATATTAAATATTTGCGAACCGCCTCCGCCACCAGCAGCGCCTCCGCCTCCAGACATTCGCCTCATGATAAATACCCAAACCCCTATCATAAGTAACAACGGAAGTATCCAACCAATGATATCTCCCAAGAAGTTTTCTCGGGTTTCATAATTAACCGCTATTTGATCTTCCTGTGAGCGATCTTCATAATAATCCTTTAGTCTATCCTCAAAGGCTGTAGCAGGCATTTCAAATACGTAATGAGGGCCAGGATTAATTTCTTTACTTAGATTGCTATTGCGGACTTCCTCGTATCGTTCGCTATCTACCAAACTCTCCTCTCTAATGTAGAATTGAATTGTTTTTTCATTGATAATGTTCACGCGTTCAACATCACCAAGCTCCAGGCTTTGTTCAAAGTCTCTGAAACTTGACTTTTTTGGACGAAAACTCATGGCGCTGAACACTTGCATGCCTATGAAAAGCGCAAATACTATTGCATAGACCCAATAAAAATTAAATTTAGTTTTCTTAGGCCCGCCTGGTTTGTTTCCCTTATTGTTACTGGCAAACTGTTTTTTCAGTTTATCAATTTGATTTTGATTTCCTTTTTCAGACATAAGACTGTTATAGGTTTTCTAGTGTTTTCGATGGGGCGTCTCCCCATAAACTTTCAAGGTCATAAAATTCCCGTGTACCCTTTTGGAAGATATGAACGACAACATTCACATAATCCATGAGGACCCACTCTGCATTGTCTTTTCCCTCAACATGCCAAGGCCTGTCGCCTAAATTTTCGCGAACACTTTTGTGCACGCTTTCAGAAAGTGCATTTACCTGAGTATTAGAACTTCCCTCTGAAATAATGAAGAAATCTGTCACAGCATTATCGATTTCTCTTAAATCAAGAATGGTTATGTTTTCTCCCTTGACGTCTTGCAGTCCTTCAACAACGAAATTTTGAAGTAGTTCGGAGGAAGCTTGAGGTTGTTGTTGCATTAAAGTTTTTTTATGACTGAAAAATACCAAAACATGTGCCATATTCGTAATGTCCAAGGCAATTAGGCATTATGTCACAAAGGTACTTTATAATCCGCCATAACAGTCTGAATTCTACGCAGTCCGAATTGAAGAAAATTTTGGCCAAAGATGAATCTATCCCAAGTTTGACAGCAGTTGTGGCTAAAACCCAAATCGAGGGACGTGGAAGAGGTGTGTCAGTTTGGCATGATAGCCCAGGAGATTCTGCGCTTTTATCCATTTACGTGGTTTGGCCTTCTAGAATAAGTGAGAGTTTTTTAGTGAATAAATGGATTTGTCACGTGTTGGCAACCATTCTTCCCAAACAGGTAAAATACAAATGGCCCAACGACCTTATGGTTGGTTCAAAAAAGCTTGGGGGATTACTTATTGAGAATAGATGGGAAGGAAGTCGGATATCCTCTTCAATAATTGGTCTAGGGTTAAACGTTAAAAAGTCACGGCAGCAGCTTGCTCGTGCGATTTCTTTAGAAGAGGTTGGAGCCGATCTTTCTGCGGAAGAATGTGTTGAGGCAATTTTAAAGGCAATCTCAGTGAGTTTGGATTCTATATTAAATCCTTCAAGTTTACATAGCCGATACAGCAAACTTCTGTGGGGTAAAGAAACCTATCGCTCGTATTCCATGTCCTCAGGAGATGTCATCAAGGCGCAGGTTGTTGGTGTGGATCAGCTGGGAAGACTTCTATTGAAAACAATAGAAAATAAAACTCTTTTATGTAACCTTGACGATATTCGATGGTTACCCTCGGAATCCTAGGTGAATTACCTTCCCCAAACGGAAGGGTCCGTGCGCCACTCACTCAAGAGCTGCTTTTCTGAAAGAGAAATAGACCCACTCTGCAACGCCTGTTCCAACAGGTGATGATAATCACTGAGTGTATGCAGCTGAATATTGGCTTCTTCAAAGTTTTTTAGAGCCAAGGGAAAATCATAGGTAAAAATTGCCATCATACCTAAAACATCTGCACCAGCTTCCTTCAATGCAGTTACAGCTTTCAGTGAAGAGCCTCCGGTAGAAATTAAGTCTTCAATCACCACCACATTGGAACCGGGTTTAAAATACCCTTCAACCTGGTTTTTACGTCCATGTCCTTTTGCCTTGTCTCTTACATAAATAAAAGGTATTCCCATGTAATCAGCCACTAAAGCACCTATAGCTATGGCACCAGTAGCTACTCCGGCTATGTAGTCAGGCTTTCCATATATCCTGTCTATCTGCTGTGAAAATTGAGTTTTCAAGTAGGTTCTTATCTCTGGATGACTAAGAGTTAAGCGATTATCACAATAAATAGGACTTTTCCACCCGCTTGCCCAAGTAAATGGATTTTCAGGTTGTAATTTAATCGCTTTAATTTGTAATAGACTTTCAGCGGTCTTTAAGGCTGCATTTTTGTTCTGTACCATGCTGCAAAATTACACTAAAGTTTTCATAAAAGGCTCCACATTAACTCCCGTGCCGGGTAGTGAAGCACCGGAAATTATTAACAAATTGATCACGAAAAAGAAGGTCAAATCATTTTTGAAAGACCTTCATTCAGGTAGACTTGTTATTCATTTAGAAATAGGTTCGAACCATGCTTTTTGGACACTTTTTTTAAGTATTCATAGACACATCATAGCTGCAGGCGGATGGGTTTATAATGAAAAGGGAAAGCTTTTGATCATTGAGCGAAACGGTAAGCTAGATATGCCAAAAGGCAAGCTTGAATTTCATGAATCCATTGATGCTTGTGCAATACGCGAAGTGGAAGAAGAATGTAAAGTAAGTCAGCTTCGCATTACTGGCCCTGCAGTGAAAACGGCACATTGTTACTCCATCAAGGGTGGCTTTGCATTAAAAAATACATTTTGGTTTCCCATGTACACTGACTTTGACAAAAAATTAAAGCCTCAAAAAGAAGAGGGCATATCAGATGTTTATTGGGCATCACCCAAAAAGTTGCGAAAGAAGATGGCTAAGTTGCCTTCTTATAATAGTCTTGAATCCGTTTTTGAACAGTTTATTAAAGAGGCCTAGGGCTTCACGGAAGAGGGAACAAAACGCTTAAAATCACCACCGTGAATGTATACGTCTCTCACGATGCTTGAACTAATGTATGCATATCGCGCACTCGTGAGCAAAAATACGGTCTCCAATTGAGGCACCATTTCCCTATTTGCTTGGGCGATTGCTTTTTCGAATTCAAAATCTGCTGGATTACGCAATCCGCGTAAAAGAAAATTAACCCCCTGCTTTTGAGCGAAATCTACGGTTAAACCTTCATAGGTAATGACTCTAACCTTAGGTTCATGTGCGAATGTTTTTTCTATCCATGCGACCCTTTGCTCAAGACTGAATAAGTATTTCTTTTCTGTATTCTTACCAACCGCAATCTGAATTTCATCAAATAATGGAAGGGCTCTTTCAATAATATCAAGGTGTCCCAAAGTAATGGGATCAAAAGAACCTGGAAATAAGGCTATTCGTTTACTCATGCGTTTAAAGTTAAGCAATATGTTCCTCTGCTAGAGTGGAAAGAACATTACTTAGTTTCCAGCCTCTATGCTTGACTTGTTGCGGGATGATGGAAGCAGGGCTCAACCCCGGTATACTATTGACTTCTATTAACACTGGCCTGTTGTGACCATCAATTATAAAATCCATTCGTACAATACCCTTTAATTGGAGTAAGTCATATACACGAATAGATACATCCTCTATTTTTTGCGAGAGTTCGGCATCAATTCTGGCAGGTGTAATTTCTTGACTTTTACCGTTGTATTTGGCTTCATAATCAAAGAATGAGCTGTCCGTTGGTACAATCTCGGTAATCGCAATCGCTTGAGTCTTTGGTGTCGGCAATGTCCTGGAATCTTCAAAATCAAAACAGGATTGCAAGACGCCACAGCCTACTTCAATTCCATTGATTCCTTCTTCAACAATTACTTCGTTACCTTCTTGCTGCGCTGCGCTAAAAGCCTCGGAAAACTCTTCTATAGATTCGATTCTACTTACCCCAAAACTCGAACCCGACCTGTTAGGTTTTACAAAAAGGGGGAAGTTCCAATGTTTAAAAATGGCTGCCGAAGGGGCACTAAGGAAACTCGAACTCTTTGGAACTTCAATACCATAGTGCTTTAACAAGGTGTTGCATTGGTATTTGGAAAAAGTTAACGAACTCTGAAAGGTATCACAAGTGCTATGGGGAATCCCCATGACCTTTAACATTCCGGAGATATGACCGTCTTCTCCTGGTGCTCCATGAATAGCGTTGAATACATAGGATAGGCCCAAATCAGAAATCTTAACAAGCTGGCCGTTTACTTTAAATCCTTCACGGTCTAATTCCACAAAAAGAACCTGATAACCTGCTTCTTCAAATGCTTGAAGAGCAGTCTTTCCGGAAGCTAAACTGATATCTCTTTCAGAAGAATATCCCCCGGCTAATACGCCAATAACTTTTTGTTCGTTTTCCATTATTGTAAATGTAGTGCAAACCCTAATGAATAGAGGATACTATTAAAGTATCTTTACACTATGAAACATTGGTTAAGATTTCTGTTTTCTTTCAACTTTATAAAAACGGCAATGGCGTCTGCCGCTATTATTGCTGTCTGTATATATTTCAGTTTATGGTGGTTAAACAAAGCTACTTTGCATGGAAGTAGTGTTGAAGTTCCCAACCTAAAATTAATGCAACTGGATCAGGCAATGGTTCAGTTAGATTCATTGGGCCTCGCATATGAAGTCATTGATAGTACTCATTATGTGTCACAAGTTCCGGAGGGTTCAATTATAGAAACCTATCCAAGAGAATATGCTAAGGTGAAATTGGGTAGAAAAATCTTACTATCAACAAATCCTTCTCGACTTCCTAAATATCCTTTACCCAATTACAAAGATCAATTAATCAGCTATGTAAGCGCAAAGTTTAAAACCAAGGGATTCTTAATTGACAGCATTATTGCAGTACCTGATTTAAGCCACGACCTGGTAATAAAAGTTGTTGATGAAAATGACAGTATAGCGGAAGAACAAAAACTTTATAAAACAGGCAGTAGATTTACCCTTTACGTTAGCGCCGGATTAGACGGTGGTAATGTCTTCATGCCTAACTTGGTTGGAATGACATTCAGCGAATCGTTGGAGGTTTTAAATGCGCTAAGTTTGAATGCAGGCGGTATCATTTACGAGGGCTTTATAGAGGATACCTTAGCCGCATTCGTGATGAAAACATTTCCAGAATTTGAAGTAGATAAAGAGGTTAAAGCGGGCAGTGTTGTGGATTTATGGCTAGTCCCGGATTCTACATTCTTAATAATAGATTAATTGATTTCCTTGATGCAGATGTCTAAGCTTGGTGCTTTTGTTTTTCTATTAGTTTGTTCTTTTACATCCATTGGTCAGGTTCTTGAATCGAGTGTGGTGCTTACTAGTACACCTAGGCTATCATTGGAAATAGAAAGTACGGATACCATTAGCCCGCCTTTTACAGATGATTTCTCCTACGCTTCAGATCGACCTTCTTCTGCCTTGTGGCAGGACGAGAAGGTTTGGATTAATGACCAGATGGCTTTGTATCAGAAATCAATAGGCGTGGCTACTTTTGACGGTTTGAACGAATACGGTTTTGCTTACAAGGAAAATGCCCTAGGCTCAGATAGTATTGCAGATGTATTGACATCAAGATTTCTCAATTTATTGGGCCTTACAGATGTCTATCTTTCTTTTCAAATTCAAGAGGGTGGTTGGGGAGAATTGCCTTCCAACACAGATAGTATTGTGGTTGAATTTTGGTCTCCGATTACTTCCGATTGGATGCAAGTGTGGGGGCAGAAAGGCACTGGCGCTGCTAGTGCTTTCAAATCTGTAATTATCCCTGTTCAAGGCTCTAATTATCTCAATAATGGATTTCGATTTAGGTTTGCAGCCTACGGAGCTCGAGCTGGAGCTTATGATATTTGGAACCTTGATTATGTTCAGTTAGATAAGGACCGCAACCCATCTGATACCACAATTACCGAACCGAGTATGGCACGTGCACATCCCTTAATTATGGGATCTGGTCTCTATACAAGCTGGCCTTGGTGGGTAAGCAATTCAAGTAATGTGTCAAACCGACCCGCTTCCTTAGAGTTCACCTACCGTAGAAATGGGAACATACCTCCTGGGGGCTGGAGTTTGAATCTGGGTCAATTTCGCTGGGAAGAAAACGGAGCTCTTATCCAACAAGTCACTACTGTACCAGTCGTTACCAACGTACAGCATAATCAAGACCAAACCTTTGTCATTAACGTACCAGCTGGAGCACTTAATAATTTGACAGGCCCTACAACGGTTAATACAAAGGTGTGGTTTGACGGTACCGCTGCTGGTACTCGTTCCAATGATACCGTACACGGGGCTTTGACTTTAGACAATTATATTGCCATGGACGACGGAACTGCAGAAAGAGCTTATGCGGTTCAAAATGTCGTTGGTGGTCGAGTTGCTCAGAAATTTAGAGTTGTTGGATTGGGTTCAAATGACAGTCTCAAAGGTGTGCGTTTCAATTTTGTAGATGCGGGATTAGACTATATGAGCACCTTTCGAATAGCGATATGGGCACCGTCAGATAGTTTAAACGAACCCGGGAGTCTCCTTTATATTTCGGATACACTCTACAAACCAAATAAAGGGTATGATAGAGGCGACTGGATGCCATACGAATTAGATTCTTCGATCAGCTTGAACGCTTTTTCAGACGTATGGATAGGGTACGTGTGTACGTCTTCAGATCCCATGTATTTGGGTTTAGATGTTACGCGTGATGTGCCAGGAAATTTACCAAGATTCTACGGTGACGGCTTTAATTGGTATGAAAGTTTAGAGTCAGGAGTAATCATGATGCGTCCTTATTTTAATTATTCGCCTGCGGATATGTCTTTAATGGAAGATTCTCCCGCATACAAGGTGTTTCCAAATCCATCTTTGGGTTCATTAAGAATAACCGGCCCTGCCGCTGAATATACCATCACGGATTTAGCTGGAGTTGTAATTAGTAATGGCCTTGTTGAAGAAATTACTTCATTAGAATTACATGGCCTTAAAGCGGGTATGTACATCATTGTTTTAAAGACTTCAAATGAGACTTCGGTGTTCAAATGGATGAAGCTTTAAAAACGGTATTATGAGCGACCAAGAAGAACAAGACGAACTGTATATCCATCACCGTTTCGTGGCAGATTCAGGACAAGGAGTACTTAGGGTAGATAAATTCCTATCCAATTTTTTACATGATACCAGCCGTACACGTATTCAAAAAGCAGCAGAAGCCGGTGCTATTCATGTAAACAAAAAGGCTGTAAAGAGTAATTTCAAGGTAAAACCTGGCGACACTGTTGAGGTTGTGCTTAATGAACCGCCAAGGGATTCTTCGATTATTCCGCAGGAACTAGACTTGAATATTCTTTACAGGGATGAACATGTGATAGTCATAAACAAGCCTCCTGGCCTTGTATGCCACCCAGGTCATGGAAACTTTGAAGGTACGCTCGTACATGGATTGGCTTATTTATCTGAAAATTTACCCATTGGCAAGCAAGGGGAAGAGCGTCCTGGATTGGTGCATAGGCTGGATAAAAACACCTCGGGCGTAATGGTGGCAGCAGCCTCAGAGATTGGTATGGCGCATTTAGCAAAGCAATTTTTTGATCGAACAACCACTAGAGAATACGTAGCATTGGTTTGGGGAAATGTTAAAGAAGAAGAGGGAACCATTGAAGGTCACATAGGAAGAAGCCTTAAGGATCGACTACAAATGGCAGTTTTTCCAGATGGATCTGAGGGAAAACATGCGGTTACGCATTATAAGGTTTTACAAAGGTTTGGTTACGTTACATTAATAAGTTGTAAGCTGGAAACTGGACGCACCCACCAAATTAGAGCCCATCTCCGTTACATTGGACATCCACTTTTTAACGATGAACGCTACGGTGGGGATAAGATTTTAAAAGGCACCGCATTTTCAAAGTACAAGCAATTTATCACCAACTGTTTTAAAGCTTGCCCTAGACATGCCCTGCATGCTAAGAAGCTAGGCTTTATTCATCCTGCTTCTGGTGAACCCATGCTATTTGAAACGGTTATACCAGAAGATATGGCATCGGTAATTCGTAAATTTGAGAATTACACGACAACAAGTAATTGGCAAAAAGACAGTGAAGAATAATCTCATCATATTTTGTATAGCCACTTTGATGATTCAGAGTTGTAATCTGTTTAGACCTAAGCACCAAACAACTCCTTACACGCTGCAGTATCCGTCACATTTTCCAGCACCTACTATTCATAACCTCATCATATTTTGTATGGCCACTTTGATGATTCAAAGTTGTAATCTGTTTAGACCTAAGCATCAAACAACTCCTTACACGCTGGAGTATCCGTCACATTTCCCAGCACCTACTATTCCGCCTACTAATGAATTGACTGTTGAAGGGGTTAGATTGGGCAGACATCTATTTTTTGATGAGCGTCTTTCTGGTGACAATACTCAGAGCTGTAATAGTTGTCATTTACAAGAAAGTAATTTTGCTGAGCCGTTCAGTTTTAGCACCGGGATTGATGGCGCAGAGGGCAATGTAAATGCAATGATACTTTCAAATATAGCCTGGCAGCAATTCTTCTTTTGGAACGGTCGAGTAGAATCTTTGGAAGAACAAGTGAAAGACCCCATTCTAAATCCAATTGAGATGCATACAACTTTTGTTGATGTAATTGAAAAGTTGGAGCAGGACGCTAAATATCTTGAACTTTTTGAAAGGGCATATGGCACAGATGAAATTACAGAGGATGGAATAGCCAATGCGCTCGCCCAATATCTTAGGACCATGATTAGTGGAAATTCAAAGTTTGATCAGTACACAGTGGGGAATTATACTTTGTCTCCAAGTGAGCAAATCGGATTTGACATTTTCAATAACGAGCAAGGCGATTGCTTTCATTGCCATGGCGCGGCTAGTTCTGGCTATCAATTGGGCGCTTTCGGTTTGTTACAATTCACCAATAATGGACTAGATAGCGTTTATATGGTGGGAGAGGGTAGAGAAGGTGTGACGGGAAACCCCGCTGATAGGGGTAAATTTAAGATTCCATCATTACGCAATGTTGAATATTCTTTTCCTTATATGCACGACGGTCGCTTTCAAACGCTTGCTCAAGTAGTAGATTTTTATAATACCGGTGGGCATCCTTCTGCTACGATTGATCCAAATATGAAAGCTGTAGGAGTAGGCAGGAATTGGTCGGTAACAGAAAAGCAAGGATTGATTGACTTTATGAAGACTTTCAGCGACAACACTTTTTTGGAAGATACTGCTTTTACATCTCCTTGGTGATGCAAGAACTATATCGCTTTGACACTTTCCTTGAGATGTTGGATCCCTTGAGAGGGAGTTATCGATGTGTGGTATTTGATAAAAAAGTAGTGGAAACGTTTCCTAAAAAGTCTCGGACTAGGATTATACTGGATATTGATTGCGGGACATTACAAATTCAAGCTGGAATACAGAGTTTTGGCGGTGGAAAGTATTTCTCTATGATTGGTAAGAATAAGTTGAATGGGCTGACTTATGAAATGGGTCAAGCTATCGCTGTAATTGTCTATTTAGATCCCAATCCATTAGGGGTAGAAATTCCAGAGGTTGTGGAAGCTCTGTTAAGTCAAGAGGATATTATACAACGCGTTTGGAACCAACTCTCAGACGGAAGAAAACGAACCATTTGTCATAAGGTACACCGCATCAAAAGTATTGACAAGCAGGTTGATACGTGTGTTACATTCTTTGAAGAAGAGCGTCAAAAATTGGTAGATAAAGGGAAGTGGTAAAATTTTGGCACGGCCTTTGGAATAAGTTATATGAGGTTCCGTACCTTCCTAACTCCAATAAAAAACCATTGTTATGAAAACAAGATTAGTATTTATGGCCTTTGCTGCAGCTGGTATGATGTTGTCTAGTTGTGGACCAAAGACTAAAGCTCCAAAGGGTGAAACCGAACTGATTTTACCGTGTTCTGAATTTAAAAGCGACCGTAAAACCTTCCGCGTATATAGCTATGGCGAAAGCGCAGATGCTATGGTTGCGAAAAAGAAAGCTATAAGCAACGCAAGGTCTGAATTGGCTGGAATGATCAGTACCACAATGAAAGTTGTTGGTGACAACTATGTGAAGAGCATGGAGGTGAATAATGTTGAGGAAGTACTTGAGCGTTTTGAAGAGAACGGTAGAACGGTAATCAATCAAGAATTAAGCGGCGCCGTTACAGTCTGTGATCGTCTGATGGAAGTTAATAAGTCAGATAAGTTTAAGTATTACATTGCTCTTGAATTGGATGGTGAGAAAATTGTAAAGAACTACTACAAGTCGCTCTCTAAGAACGATAAAATAATGGTTGATTACAATTACGAAAAATTCAAAGAGACCTTTGAAAAGGAAATGGAGAATCAGCGATAAGCTTCATCAATCTTTTTAGATATATGATCCCAAGTATAATGTTCAAATTGTACTTGGGATTTTTTTTGTCCTTTTAATCCTGCCTCAATGGCCTCAATAAAATCGGTCTCACTCTCTATATGGACAAGAGTAGCTATTGATACCAATGATTCGCTCATATCGGCAGAATCGTTTGCCACAACAGATAAGCCTCTAGCAGCAGCTTCCCATCCTACTAATGAGTATGTTTCAAAAAGAGAGGGGATTACTAAACAACTATGCTCATCCATTAATTTCACGACCTTAACTTTGTCTTGGTGTGCCAAAAAAGTAACTGTTGGACCTGCAATAGATTTGCAATATTTAGCATAACCCTGTTGATTTTTATTCGAATCGCCCACCACAGTTAATGGCCAGCCGTATTGATTAGCCCATTGAATAACCGTGTGCTGGTTTTTTATGAATTCCAACCTTCCAACCATTAAAAGACCGTTTCTCTCTTTATTGTTTTTAGGGGAATTAATAAAGACGTTGGAAATGCCAAGTGGAATAACTCGGTGTTTTTCTTTAAGTGACTTCCCCAAAATGGAACCCCATTGCTGAATCCGTTCAAATTCATTCATGGTAGAGGTTAGAACTAAATCGGCCTTGGTAAGTAATTGTACCATACTTCGCTTCTGGCCCTGGAATAGAAAAGAAAAACCTGGAAAATTGTCGCTGTTGTTTATCCCCCTTGTTATGGCTTTGAACCATTCCATACCATGTGTGCCCAATATTCTAGATAGCATGGGGAATCGATTCCTATCGGCAGATGAATAGTCCACAAAGAGTGTGCTGAGCACCTTTTTTCCTTTGAAATTTTTGAAATACGGCAGTAAATC
>PXYR01000150.1 GCA_003023665.1 Bacteroidota bacterium | reverse complement strand
ATCAAAAATTTCAGCTACATATTTTTCGGGATTCTCTATAAATTCTTCAAAAATGAGAACCTTAACGTTTGAGAATTTTGCTTTAAAAGCACCAACAGATTTTGAATACTTTGAGACGCTTGTATAATGCCACATTTCATCAAAATTTGCTTCTTTTCTTTCCTCTTCTTTTTCAAGAGCTTGCTCAAAAGGTAGTGTTTCTCGCCCGTCTCTAACAAGGTTGTTGTATGCAGAATAGCTTCGGTCTACAGGGTTTCTTAACATGAGTATAATGGGGATGTCACCGAGTCTCTTTAACGTTTCTGGGATTACACTTTTGTAGTTATAGAGGTACTCTGAACTAGCATCTCCAATAAAGGTGTTTTCTAGACCCTCGTAAATAGCGCAATAGTCATCCCAAGTGGCTACCAGTTTCTGATCAACAGTGTAGTCTCCAGGGCCTTTTTGTGGAAGTACCACACTGCCGTGACTGAAATACCTTGGTTCTTTCAACTCTGGAAAATCTATTAGGGGGTGCTGGCTCATATAATGGTATAGTGATGTGGTACCACTTCTAGAAACCCCTGCGATAAAAAAATTAGGAAGCATATCTATTTTTCTACGAACATATCTTTATCCAAGTCCTTGAAAGCATAATCGTCAATTTTATTAAATTTTCGATAATACACGCGTGTAAGAAGATGTAGGAGCTCTAATCTAAACTTATAAAACCAAGAAATGGTTGGATATGGAGCTTTTCCTTTTAATCTGCGTTCTTCTGCCCTTAAATCTAAGAGTTGACTTACAGGCATATAATTACCGTCTTTTTGATTGGTTAAATAATCTATAGCTTCAACAAAACCTTGGTCCAATTCTCCATCTTTATAAAAGTATCCAAAGTGCGTAAATACAATTGCTGTTCCACCTTGTGAAACCAATTTATCTACATTTTTTCTTGAAACTAGGTGGTTGAAAACCAGTTGATTTGGAGCAAACGAACTACTGAACCAATAATTTGAAAATCGGGATCTTTTTGGATCAAAATAAGGGGTTTTAGGATCAACTGCGAGCGTATTCAGGTTACGAAATTCGTGGTTGCGATTATAAGTAATCATTTTCTTATGAACGTCACCCCAAAAGTAGGCGGAGCCTTCTATTTCTCCTTGAAATTCACCTGCGTACTGAGGGTACATTGCGTTGACTATTTTGTTAAATGGCCAATTAAACCTTTTAGTTCCGCCATAGATGCTGTCTTTGTTGTAACTATGGTTGATGTGAATCTTTGGATAAAAGCCTAATTTATCTTTAAATTCTTCTAAACCCTCAAGAATCTCTTCACGAGTATAATCCCCGCTGCCCACATTATGAAGGGCGATTTCAAACCCTTTATGATGCAAGTCTTTTATGAATTCCACATATTCTGGTCGTTGAAGACAATCTCCGGAGGAAGGTTTGTCCCTTGGCGGATAGACCCAAATAGTTTTTGTGATGAGTATGCCTTTTTCATATAGAAAATCATAGACTGGCTTGATGTTTTCCAATGTGGCATCGTCCGTGTCGTCAACTATTGAAAAGTAGAAACTCATTTACGATATTTTATATAACCAATTATTAAATATTTCAAGTTCCTTAATTGCCTGGAAGCAATTCTTTTTGGCTCTTGAAATAATCGGAAAAGCCACTCCAAATGTAACTTTCTATAAATTTCCGGCGCTCTCTTGAACGAATTAATTCCAGAGAAAAAATTAAAAGCTGCACCAACCCCAACCAAAACTCCTTTGTCAAGCTTATCAAACAGATAATGAATGACCTTTTCTTGTTTTGGAGCGCCCAATCCAACCCAGATAATATCGGGTTGTTGCGTGTTTATAAGTGAAGCGATATGTTCATAGTCAAATTCTTCGGCTTTTCTAACAAATGGAGGAGAATAGTATTCTTTATCTTTTTCACCTAAAACTTCTTTCAGTCCTTTAGAAACAGCCAAACTTCCGCCCAAGAAAAAATGCTTGAGGGGTCCAAGACGGTTATCTTGAATAATTTCTTGAAACATATCTGGACCAGGAAAAAGATCGATATCTATACCTGAAGTCCACTTCACCAGCCTCTTTACGTTGATTCCGTCACAAGTATTAATTGTTCCTTGCTTGATCAGTTCCTGGTAGGTAGGGTCTATGATTCCTTCACAAAATATATGAGCATTCACCACATAAATTTTTGATTTTTTGCTCTGTTTTACGGCATTATCTATGGTGTTGATTGTTCGTTCTTTTGAAAAAGATAAGTTGTAATTTTCTTGTATTGATTGATTCCTGTTTTTCATGCGAAAGCCCAACGTGAAGTGGTCTAAAAAGCGGTGGCAACTTACTAAAAATTCACTCTAGACAGAAAGGTCACGTTCGATAAATGTTTATAACAACCCCTTAACTTATCCAAGACATGTATATTGCCTTAAAAGAAGAAGTATATTCGCGTACAAATCATATTTAACAGTTCGTGATTCCTTTTATCATTACTATATTTTCTGCCTTTGCAACAGCCTTTGCGGTTCTAGTGATTAAACGATTATACTATCGGTTTTTGAAATAATTGTCATTAGTAATGGGCGTATGGATTTACTTGACAAAGTTTAGTACATTTCTTTAATGAAATCCATAATTATTATTGGAGGAGGTCCGGCTGGCACGTCTGCGGCAATTGTCCTTTTAAAGCAAGGTTTTGATGTTACATTGGTAGACAAAAGTAGTTTTCCAAGGGATAAATTATGTGGTGGTTTGCTTACGGGCCGCGCGAAACGCGTATATCAAGAGGTTTTTGAAACAGATTTTGAACAAAGTTTTGAAACGTTAGCCACGGGTGCAGGAGTTTTTAACGGAAGTAAACTGGTCAATGAAGTCAACCAATCTTCGGAGTGGTTTCTCACAAAGCGCTTTGATTTCGATTACTTTCTATTAAAGAGGGCGCAGGAACAAGGTTTGAAAACGTATTTGAACGACAAGGTTGCTAAGCTTGATTTGAAGACCAAAACCCTCAATTTAAAGTCTGGGACATCATTAACTTATGATTATCTGATTGGGGCAGATGGTGTTAACTCGTTTGTTGCCAAACAATTATTTGGGTCTTCGTTTGATCAAAATAAGATTGGATTCGCATTAGAGGTGGAACTACCTAAGGGGACACATAATTACGCTCAACCTTCAATACATTTTAATGTTGTCAATTGGGGATACGGGTGGGTATTCCCTAAAAAACATAGTGACACCTTTGGTATTGTTGGATTACACAGGCTAAATGCTAAACTGAAGGATCAATTTCAAGAATTTCATAAAGGACTTTATGGTACCCATTATGAAGGCCGTATTAAAGGTCATTATATCCCGTTTGGAGATTTTCGTAAAGTTCCTGGTCGTGAAAATGTTTTGCTTGCTGGAGATGCTGCTGGTCTGGTTGATGCATTAACCGGTGAGGGAATTGCTTTCGCTATGGAATCAGGTGCTTTTGCCGCCCAAGCCATTATTCAAAGTATTTCATCTGGTAAAGATGCCTTGTACCATTACAAGGAATCGTACCAAACTCTAGCTAAAGAATTGAGAATCGCCAATAGACTCGCTTATTTCCTTTATTCTTCGAGGTTTAATCGCATTTTCCTGAAAATACTTCCACGAAGTAAACCTCTTCTTCAAATGCATTTAGATTTGATGAATGAGAAAATGACGTATAGTCAATTTCAGAATAGTTTAATCAGATTAGCTTTGAGAAAAACTTTTCGTATCCGAAAAACCTCTTAATTTCATTTATACTTCAACCGCCGTGCTATGCTAAATATGGTAAAAAACTTAATTACGAGCGTATCAATAATCTGTTTATGCTTGATTTCCTTTTCGGGGCTACAGGCACAAGAAATTAGATTCACTTCTTGGAATATTGAACATTTAGCAGAAGAGAATGGTGCGGGTTGCGTTCCAAGGCACGATTCGGATTATGTTAAACTTCAGGAATTTGCAGTTGGCCTCAAAGCAGATGTTGTTGCTTTACAAGAAGTAGAGAATATAGCAGCAGTGGCACGGGTTTTCCCTGAAGATACTTGGGATATTGTTCTTTCCAAGCGCCCTGCAAGTAGAACTTATTCTTGTCGTGGTAGTGGATTTGAGAGTACACAACAACGTGTTGCCATAGCACTAAGAAAAGGCTTGACTTATGAGGATTTAGGAAGCTTTGAAGAATTAGGCCTAAAAAGAGAAGGGTTACGTTATGGAGTACAGATTCGAATATTAGGTGAAATGGATACGGTTGATGTAATGGCCGTGC
>PXYR01000149.1 GCA_003023665.1 Bacteroidota bacterium | reverse complement strand
AGGGTTTTATATTCCAAGGGGAGAGCGAGTCAGAATATTTAATAGTGGGGAAGCGGAGCTCGTATTAATTGAAGTACTAACTCCAGCATACGAACCCCAAAGAGTTCGTCAATTTGATCGGTTCGATTAAATTTTTGTTTTCCTCTCATTTTTAGTAGGTTATAAATATTTTAAGATTTCGTTGAACCTTTATTATTGTAAAGTGTTGATTATGAACACCATTTAACATAAAAATAAAGTACCGTTTGTACATTTATTTTAACTTTGCATAAACACTTCTAATCTATGGCATTAAAATTTGACGCAGCACTAGGTACATCCGTTGTAGTGTTTGCATTTGACGGTCAACATTTAAAATCGCTCGTTGGCGCAAAATCAGTGGAGCCTTACAAAGGAGCTCCTATGCTTCCTACAAACTGGGTAAAGGCAAACGAAAGCGTGGAGGACGTTGCAAAACGTATGATGAACAGAGTTCTTGGTATGGATCAGATCTACCTGGAACAATTAAATGCGTTCGCACGTGTTTACAGAAACCCAATGGGCAGGGTAGTTAACATTGCCTATTACGCTCTTTTGAATTGGGATGAGGTTAAGGATATAGAACTTCAAGCCGGCTACCGTTGGGTAAGTTACAATGAAGAACCAGAAATGATCTTTGATCACAATGAGATTTATGAGATGGCAAAGGAACGATTAAAGCGTCGCGTAAAAAGACGCCCTATTGGCTTTGTTTTACTTCCTCAGCGATTTACATTCAATAACATCCACGCGCTTTATGAAGCTTGTTTGGGCAAAGAGCTAGACAAACGAAATTTCAGAAAGAAATTCATGCGCAGTGAACTCCTGCTGGATACAGAGGAGACTATTTTTGAAGCTCCGGGCAATAAGAAGCCTTCGCGCCTGTATGAATTCAATCAACAGAAATACGAAAAACTCACCCTTAAAGGATATGACTTTAAGTTTTAACAAAAAAAACCTGCTAACAAAGCAGGCTTTTTTGATTTATATAGACTTAACTAGATCAATTTGAATAATCCTTCCAAGCAGTGTCTTTGTATGCGTTGCTTCCAAAGAAGTTTGCGACTTTCATGAATTGAGGAGGCTCCTGGTATCCTGGTACCGGGCTGAGCATTTCAAATTTATGATTCATAAAGATTACGGTAGGGTAAGACATCTTGCCGTTTAACAATGCGGCGGCTAATTCATGATAGCCACGTTTTCCTTGTGCAATGAACTTAAAGGTGTTATCCAGGATTGAAATATCTTCCTTTTGCTCGGCATTAAATTTTACATTGTAATAATGCTCATTCATGTATGCTGCTACTTCAGGGTTCTGAAATGTTGCTTTATCCATGCGCTTGCACCAACCACACCAATCGGTATAAACATCAATAAAAATCTTCTTGGGATTTTCTTCTGTCAAGCTCAATTCATAGGCCTTTTCAATACTCATCCATTGGATTTTCTCCTGAGCCCATCCAGTAAATCCAGCAAGTACAGCTAGAACCAACAATATCTTTCTCATGGGAATAAAAATAAAGAACCCCGCGCACAAGGCGCAGGGTTCGTATGATAAAACTATGCTAAATATTATTTAACACCGTGCATTAACTTGTTCAATGGCTTGCTTAGAAGTGCAATCAAAACTGCAAATCCCAATAATACGAAGCCAAGCGTAGAGAAGGTTTCTACATAACTACTCAATCCTTGTTCTGCTGTAAGTTGAACCGATTCTCCACCGTGGCCTTCTCCTCCTGTTAGTGTGGCGATGGCACCAGCTAGGTAATTCGCCATAGCAAAAGATAAGAACCATCCACCCATGGCCGTACCCGCAATATTCTTTGGTGCAAGTTTGGTTACCATAGAAAGGCCAATTGGGCTCAAGAATAACTCACCAGTCGTGTGCAACATGTACAAGAATACCAATGTCAAAAGCGGTACTTGGAAGGCTTCATTAGCGAATTGCATACCAACCATCGTAACCAAGAAACCTGCACCTAACTGTAAAATACCGTAACTAAACTTCATTGGAATCGATGGGTTTTTACCAATAGCGTCCAATTTGATCCACATCCAAGAGAATAAGGAACCAAAGGTGATGATGAAGAATGGATTGAAGAACTGAGTCATAGCTGGTGGCATTTCCCAACCACCAATCATTCTGTTCACGTTGCCATCAGCAAATAAAGTGAGGGAAGTTCCTGCTTGCTCAAATGCTGCCCAGAAGATAATATTGATGACCATCATGATAGTCAAAGCTATCATGCGATCTCTCCAAATAGCCCCTTCCTTAGCACCCGCTGAAATCAATTGGTATACTACATAAACGAAAATCGCAATGAGCAGGTAAATCAAAAAATTATTTTTCAGAATGAGCACATAACATAACGGTATCAAAAAGAGCGACAGCACCGTAATTGCCCTGTAGCGCGGCATGAAGAGCATTCGCTCGTGTCCAGCTTCAGTAATATTGATGTTTGGAACGTGCTCGTATTTCTTGCGCCCACCCCAAAAGATAAATAAACCGGCAAGCATACCAAGACCTGCTAATCCAAAGCCGTATTCAAAACCGTATTTCTGACCAACAACGGCAACAACAGTAGTTGCCAATAAGGCCCCGATATTAATTCCAATATAGAAGATAGTAAATCCGGAGTCTCTACGAGGGTCTCCATCTTGGTAAAGTTTACCTACAATGGTAGAGATGTTGGCCTTAAAGTAGCCATTTCCGATGATTAGACCGCCCATACCAATGTACATCAAGGAGTCACGCAAAGCCGTATCTAATCCCAAGAAATCTGTACTAGCAACAATCAAAAATTCGCCGATAGACATTAAGATGGCACCAAGCATGATGGCATATTGATATCCTAAATATTTATCTGCTAGACGACCCCCGAGAATGGGAGCTGCATAGACTAATGCGGTATATGCACCGTAAATTAAGAAGGCTTCTGAATTCCCTTTCATCATAGATTCTATGAGGAATAGAGTAAGTAGGGCGCGCATTCCATAGTAACAGAAACGTTCCCACATTTCTGCCATAAATAGCGTCCACAGCGCTGGTGGATGCTTTAAAGATTGATCACTCATGTTCAGGTGTTTTTAGTATGTAACAAGTATACATTTTATTTCTAAGAGCGGCTAGGGACCAATTCTTATAAATTTTCTTCTATGAAATTAGTCATCATACGGTAGAGGTGCATACGCGTATTTCCTCCAAAAATCCCATGATTCTTATCCGGATAGGCAAACCACTCAAAATCCTTATCTGCTTGGACCAAGGCGTCTACCATACGCATAGAGTTCTGCACATGCACGTTATCATCTCCCGTTCCGTGAATCAGCAGGTATTTGCCCTCCAAACCATCCACATGAGAAAGAGGACTGTCTGCATCATATCCGTCACCGTTATCAGCCGGGAGGCCCATGTAGCGCTCAGTATATATATTATCATAAAACCTCCAGTTGGTTACAGGCGCAACAGCAATAGCCATTTTGAAAACTTCAGGACTCTGGAAGAGGCAGTTAGAGGCCATATAGCCGCCATAGCTCCAGCCAAAGATGCCTATGCGACTACCGTCGATGTACGAGCGTTTCGCCAATTCAAGCGCAGCTTCGGTCTGATCTCGCGTTTCCAGTTTACCCATCTGTCCATAGGTACTCTTCTTAAATGCTTCACTACGCCCATCTGTCCCGTGATTGTCTACGCTTACTACAATCATGTCGTATTCATTGGCGAGCATTTGGAACCACATTCCATTCATAGGATCGTATTGATTCTGTACAGTTTGTCTGCCAGGGCCGCCGTATACATACATGAACATGGGGTATTCCTTGCTATCATCAAAGTCTACGGGTTTAATCATCCAAGCATTCAAATCACCGCCATTAGGTGTGGCGATGGTAAAAAAATCTTTTTGTGAGTAGGTATACGATTCCAATGCCGCTTCCGCGCGTTTGTTCTCTTTCAGGGTACGAACGATGTTGCCATCGTTGCTTCTAAGAGTAACTACAGGCGGAATACCTTCAGCACTATAGGTATTCACGAAAAGACTAAAGTCGTTGGTGAATGTTCCATTGTGCGTTCCTTTTTCGCTCGTGAGCAATTTCTTGCCACGGCCGTTGATCCGAATACTATAGATATTGCGTTCTGTAGGATGCACTTCAGAACTCTGATAGAATAGGCGCTCGCTTTCATCAATCCCATAAAAGGAAGTTACATTGAAAGAGCCTTTTGTGATTTGACGCTTTATTTTCCCCTTAGCATTAATATGGTACAGGTGGTTCCAGCCGTC
>PXYR01000030.1 GCA_003023665.1 Bacteroidota bacterium | reverse complement strand
AAATTATTGGGTTCTATTCAAGTTCCTGTAATGAACATGGTTTGGTATGAGGATGAAGCAAATCAGGATTTCGTAATAGATGTGGAAAAGGCCAAGGTGATGCACCAGCAAATAGGAACAACGAATAAGTTCTGGGTTGAGACTTCTGCTCGTGAACACGTCATTCAGAATTATTTACTCTCGTCCGACTTGGACAATGTTTATGAACATAGTTATAAGTTTATTGAAAGGTGTTTGAAGTAGTTGAATTCACAAGACCAAACTTGCTTTGGGGCTTGACCTTAATAATCATCCCCGTTTGGATTCATTTCTTTGGATTGAGACCAAGACAAACCAAAAGTATACCATCATTAATTTGGTTAAAATCTGTTAACCCCTCAAAAAGAAGACGCAGGAAGGTTAAAGACTGGATTGTCCTACTGCTGAGAATTGCTGCTATTACTTTGGTAGTTATTTCATTAGCAAATCCAACATCAAAAGTAAAAACCTTTAAAATTCAAATAGATAATACCTACGCTGGGTGGACTCTAAAAGAGCACTGGCTCAAACCAATGATAGCTGAATTGCCAGGGGGTTCCTATCTACTCTATGACAGAAGTGGTATATCCTTAGGTGAATATTCACGCGAGGCATGCTGGACTATTTGTGAAAGCTTAGCACCTTCTAGTGCTACATTCAATAAGGTTGAAGAAGCTAAGACACTAAGCTACGGTTATAATCCTCTTGATACTTCGATGGTTGCAGTGATTCCGAAGCGTTTAAAAACCACTAATGTCCTTATCTCACATTCCGTTAATGAATTAGGTACTAGAATAATAAGTGTGCCTGAACCGTGTAATTTTAAATTGTATAACGACACCGCACTGATTGATTTAACACTTGCGAGTTCTTATGATATTGGAGAAGATGAATTAAGGTGGGGTGATAGTTTAACGCTAGTAGTTGAATCAGATACTATAGTTGAGGACAATGTTTTTATATGGAAAAGACGAAAGAAATCGAAGCGACTCATTATTCATCAGAACGATTCTAAATTTTTCAATGAATTTCTGCAACCGAGTGATTCTGTTGTAACCTATGATTCTGGTTTAGAATATGATTTAAGCTTATTCAGTGCGGTTGTGCTTATAGGTCTTGATTTTATGCCCTCTTTCCTATCTGAATATTCTGGCAAAACACTGTCATTTAAGGATGCATCTAGGTTTAAAGAACCCAATTGGACTTATGGAATTCCGGAATTAAATCATCTTTTTTATCAGTCATACTTTATTGGCCCTTCTATTCAAAATGCTTGGCCTGAGGTCAAAGAATATGATACATTAATTACTAAAGAAGGAATTCTACTAAGAAAAGAGAATGGAGTAATCGCTGTATTGGATGATAATGTTTATGAGCAAAGATTCATGCCTAAAGATTGGGGTCACCCTTATTATTTGGCTTTGCGAAAATGGTCCAATAACCAGGAAATTGAATTTATTCATTCAGAATTTCTAGGAACAGACTCTTATGACGCCAATAAAAAGTTAAAAGACATCTCCTTATTCAGTCCTGATATGAGCAATAAATCATTGAATTTTCGCAACTCTTTGTCCAATGAAAAAGTGTACTTAATCTTGGCTTTGTTTTGCGTCTTATTTGCACTTATTTTTGTCAAAACATAAAGTCGATGAAGCTTCTTTTCAAAAATGCATTAATCGTTGATACAAATAGCCCTTATAATGGGAAGCAGTTAGATGTATTAATACACGATGATCGAATTGAAGCCATAGGAAATTTACCAGAAACCAAAGTTGATCAAATAGTCCATTTAAATGGAGACGTTTTAACCACTGGATTTGCAGAACTTCACTCTGATCTTGGCGAACCGGGAAATGAGGAAAGTGAAAATTTAATCTCAGGATCTGCCGCGGCAGCAGCTGGAGGATTCACAGCGGTTGGAGTAGTAAGCAATGGATCGCCCCATATAGATAGTAAAACAGGTGTTGAATTTATCCTTAACAAGTCTGAAAGCTTGCCTATACATCTTGTTCCTGTCAGCACCCTTTCTAAAGGGAAATCTGGTGAAGAATTGAGTGAGATGTACGAAATGAACCAATTAGGTGTTGGGATTTTTGGAGATTATAAGCAAGGCGTGAACAATGCGAATCTTTTGAAACTCGGTTTGCTTTATGCAAAGCCATTTGGTAGAATCATGGTTCATCCTGAAAATCATAAATTAACTGGTGGTGGTATGATGCACGAAGGTGCCGTTTCAACCTACATAGGACTAAAAGGAGCTCCGGTTATAGCAGAAACTACTCAGATACAGCGAGACTTAGCCATCTTAGAATATACGGAAGGTGCATTACACATTGCCTCTGTGAGCACGATTGATGGAGTGAAAGCTATTCGCGAAGCCAAGTCTAAAGGCCTAAATGTTTCCGCTAGCGTTAATATTAGTCATCTGGTGTTTACAGATGACGATTTAAAAAACTATGGAACAGATTTCAAAGTGAATCCTCCTCTAAGGACGTCTAATGACTGTGCCGCGTTAAGAGAGGCTGTTTTAGACGGCACTATTGATTGTATAGCAGTAGATCACCTTCCAAAGGATATTGAACAAAAACAATGCGAATTTGATAATGCTGCGTTTGGAATGGCAGGATTTGAAGGCGCAGTAAGCGCTTTGTTAGCTGACTTTGAATTGGATACTGAAATCTTGCAGGAAAGATTAAGTACAACACCAAGGAGATTATTAGGCTTACCAAATATTTCTATAGTTGAAGGCCAAATAGCGGAATTTACCATTCTCACTAAGGAAACAAATCCACTAGTGGGAATGGCATCAAAATCATTTAACAATCCATTTAAGTTAATGGACTTAAACAATTGTATTAGAGGTGTTTTTGTGAAAGGAGACTACTTAAGTTTACAATCTTAAGAGAATTTAATCTCCAATCCGTCATAAGCTAAATTCATTTCCTTTGGAAGTTGCTTCTCAACAGTCTCATGTGTTCCCATGTGATGGCTCATATGAATGAAATACGTTTGTTTTGCACCAATTTTTTTTGCTTGTAAAAGAGCTTGTTCTAGAGTAAAATGACTGAAATGTTCACGGTGATGAAGTGCATCCAGGATCAGCACGTCTAAATCTTTGAGCAATGCTATTGATTCATCGGGTATCAAATTCGTATCCGTTAAATAGGCCATTCCACCTATCCGATAGCCTAGAATGGGTAATTGGCCATGAACTATGGGGATAGGCAAAACCTCTACACCTTGTATAGAAAAAGGCTTCTTATTGATTTGATGGGCAACAATTCGCGGTGCGCCAGGATATGGTTGTTCTTCAAAAGCATAATCGTAAACCTTACGTATTCTATTGATCACGCGTTCTTGGGCGTAAATTGGCATAGCCAAACCTGTTTTGAAAATAATAGGCCTTACATCATCTAATCCAGCGATATGATCTTGATGTTCGTGGGTAAAAAGAACAGCATCTATATGAGCTATATCATAGCGCAGTAACTGTGTCCTAAAATCTGGTCCAGCATCTATCTGTAGATGAATTCCGTTATAAACCACATGCACAGAACTTCTAAAACGTTTATCCTTAGGATCATAGCTTGAACACGTATCGCATTTACAACCAACAACGGGTATCCCTTGTGAGGTTCCTGTGCCTAAAAAATGAAGCCTTCCTGTCTTCTTACTCATTTGGTCTACTTTTTGTTGATTTTCCGGATGAAAACTAACCTTTCGAAGTTAGGAAGTTTTAAATTAGCACTGAGTACGAACCTAAGTCGGTTAAATGAATCAAAGAGCCACACTTACGACAGCCCAAAAGGCCTTAAAAATCAATCTGAATTCGGATATATATGGAACCTTTGCAGAAATAGGTGCTGGGCAAGAAACCGTTCGAGAGTTTTTTAGGGCTGGTGCCGCCTCTGGCACAATTGCCAAGGCCATGAGTGCATATGACAAAGCCTTTTCTGATGATATCTATGGTATTGAGGAAGATCAGCGCTACGTAACTCAAAGTCGCCTTCAAAAAATGTTGCTTCACGAATATGGTTTAATTGAAAAAAGATTGGACCGTGAACTCCATCCAGACAAAACATATTTTGCTTACGCGAATACAGTAGCCACCATCAATTTCGCAAAGACATTTAAAGGCCACGGATGGATGGGCATTCGGTTTCAAACAGCCCCGAATAAAGAAACGAATGAAATCATTCTGCATTTTAGACTTCATGAAAATGAGGCTAAACATCAACAAGAAACTGTTGGTAGATTAGGAACGAACCTCATATACGGTGCCTACAAACTCTTTGAAGATCCAAAGACGTTTTTAAAAAGTCTGTATGACAATATTGATTCTGATGCTATTGAAATTGACTTAATCAATTTCACTGGCCCCGATTTTCAAGAGGTGGACAACAGACTAATGTCTTTACAGTTGATAAAGAACGGGTACACAGATGCTGTAATATTTGGACCGGAAGGCAATAACTTGCTTCCGGCGGAACTCTTGTACAAAAAGCATGTGCTAGCAATGCGAGGGTCTTTTAGGCCAGTTACAAAGGTAAATATGGACATGATCAAGTGTGGATATGATATGTTCACTGAAGACCGCAAAGTCAATGCTGAAAAAACTGTAGTTCTTTGGGAAATAACACTAAACAATCTGCTGTCGGACGGAGAACTAGACGAACAAGATTTTTTAGATCGGGCGGAGATTCTTTGTTCTTTAGGCCAAACTGTACTCATTTCAAATTATCAAGAATATTATAAACTCGTAGATTATTTCGGACGATTCTCCAAGAAAAGACAGGGACTAGTAATGGGGGTAAACAACTTAACAGAGTTGTTTAAAGACAAGTATTATAGGGACTTACAAGGAGGGATTCTAGAGGCATTCGGTCGTATTTTTTCTAAAGACTTAAAAATCATGGTCTATCCTTTCATTGACCATGATAATGAAGGTAAATTAATGCGGAAGGAGGACGCCGAAATCCATCCAAGATTCCGACCAATAATTGATTACTTGATATTCCACAATAGAATCGTTGATATTGAAGAGTTCGACGATAACATTACCAATATATTTTCACGCGAAGTATTAAAGCAAATCCGTTGTGGTGAAGAGGGCTGGGAAGAATGCTTACCTGAATATGTACATCATGTTATCCGAGATAAAAAGCTTTTTGGATACCGCGGTGAAGCACAAGAGGCCTAAGTACCTGAAAGAGCTGTTTTAAACCTTTCAAGACATCTTTCTCTTGCCCATTTATGTTCTACAATAGGGCTTGGATATCTTTCTGTACCGTATTCAGGAATCCATTTTCTTACGTATTTGAGTTCTTTGTCAAACTTTTCCAGTTGTGAAGAAGGATTAAATACTCGAAAGTAGGGAGCAGCATCTAAACCTGACCCACTCGCCCACTGCCAGCCGCCAATATTGCTTGCTAAATCAAAATCAAGCAACTTTTGGGCAAAGTACCTCTCTCCTAGCCTCCAATCAATTAACAAATGCTTGGTTAAGAAGCTGGCTACAATCATTCTTACCCTATTATGCATGTAGCCTGTGGTGTTTAGCTCTCTCATTCCTGCGTCTACCATTGGATAACCAGTTTGTCCCATACACCACGCTTCAAAATGTTCCATATTTGTTTCCCAAGGTATACGGTCGTATTTAGGCTTTATTGCCTTTTCTCTACTATCTGGAAAATGAAACAAAGCCATTTGAAAGAAGTCTCTCCAAATAAGTTCATTTGTAAAGGTATCGTTTAGTGCTACCGACTTTTTCAATAGTTTTCTAATAGAAATAGAGCCAAATCTTAGGTGCAGGCCAAGACGTGTAGTACCATCTTCAATACCAGGGAAATTTCTTGTTTTATCGTATGAACGGATGGTGTCTACATTAATTTCTGTACTCGGAAGCTGTTGGGTTGTTTCTCTAAAGCCCATTGCTGACAAGGATGGAATATTGTCTCCTTCTTGTTTTAGGAAATTTGCATAGTATTCATGGGTTGGATAGGCTTTGTAATGATATGGACTTAATCTTTTTCGCCATGCCTTTCCGTATGGACTGAAGACCAAATACGGTGTGCCATCGGCCTTCACTATTTCGTTTTTTTCAAAGATGACATGGTCCTTGGCTCCCACTACAGCTATGCTGTTTTTTGATAGCAAATCAAAAATAGCTTTGTCTCTTTTGATGGCATACGGTTCATAGTCGCGATTATAAAATACGCTCTGAACAGAATATTCATTGATTAGCATTGAAAAGGCATCCAAAGGATTCCCATAAAACACTTTAAGACAAGTATTGTATGCTTTTAGTTGACCATTGAGTTTTAGTATTCTTTGATGCAAAAAGGAAACTCTAGCATCCTTCTTATCTTCTAATTGATCTAAAATATTCGCGTCGAAAATAAAAATAGGCACCACTGGATACCCATTCTTCAATGCTTTCCATAAACCAGCGTTGTCTTCTAATCTAAGATCTCTTCTAAACCAAAAAACACTTACTTCTTTCATCATTTAAATGACTCAAGAAATGCTTTTTTGTTCATGGATTCCTCAAACTTACCGTGAAACGCCATTGTAATGGTTGAGCTATCATTGTCTTCAATGCCACGTGTTTTAACACACATATGTTCAGCTTCCAAATAGACTGCCACATGTGATGTATTTAAACCGTCCATTAAAGCTTCTGCAATTTGTCTAGTGAGACGCTCCTGAACTTGAGGTCGCTTTGAATAATGACGAACAATTCGATTCAATTTGCTCAGTCCCACTACTTTTCCATTTGGAATGTATGCAATGTGACACTTCCCTATAATGGGAACAAAGTGATGTTCACAATGAGAATGGACTTGAATGTTTTTTTCTATAAGCATCTCGTTGTACGCATACTTATTTGAGAAAAGCTTCAATTCCGGTTTGTTTTTTGGGTTTAAACCTGCGAAGGCCTCTTTTACATACATTTTTGCAACTCTTAGAGGTGTGCCAGACAAGCTATCGTCTGTAAGATCTAGTCCCAATATCTCCATGATATCCCGAAACTTAGTTTCAATAGATTTAATTTTCTCATCATCACTCATTTTAAAAGCGTCTGCCCTTAATGGTGTATCAATAGAAGTACCCAAATGTGCTTCAACTAATTGCTCTAATTCTTCAGCGGTATATCTGTTTTCGTGATGTGTCATAATTTTATTATTTTCCGTTATACTCCACGTAATTACGAGGGGTTTCATAGAGCGTTACTTTCAATTCAAGATTCTTATTGATAACACTTCGCAATCTATTCCAGATCACATAAGCGATATGTTCTGCGGTCGGATTAAGTGTTTTAAATTCGACCACTTGGATGTTTAAATTTTTATGGTCAAGGTAATCCTCTACTTCTGTTTTGATATAATCCTTAAGCACTTTCATATCCATTAAATATCCCGTTTTGGGGTCTACTTCCCCTTCAACATGCACAATTAGCTCATAGTTATGACCATGAAAAAATTCATTGTTACACTTTCCAAAAACCGCGGCATTTTCTTGAGGTGTTAAGTCAGGATTATGCAGCCTATGGGCAGCGTTAAAATGTGCTTTTCTACAAACCGTGATTCTCATTGTGCCAAAAGTTTAAGAATCTATCGTAAATAATTTTGAACCATTCTGTATAGTTATGCGGGTTCGCTTTTATATCGTCAGCCACCCAGTCTACAGACTTCCATTCATAACTATCAACTTCATCAGGATTTATTTCGGGTTGCTTGTTATAGCGAGCAATTAAAACATGATCCAATTCGTGTTCTGTAAGCTCATTGTCCAGCTCTGCTTTGTATATAAAGCTAAAAACACGCTTCACTTCACAAGTAAACCCCATTTCCTCCATTAATCGGCGCTTTGCAGCTTCCTCCACCGTTTCACCGTCTCTAGGGTGAGAACAACAAGTATTTGTCCAAAGCCCACCACTATGGTATTTGTGCAGAGCCCGGCGCTGCAGCATAATTTCATTTCTATCGTTCATGGCGAAAACAGAAAAGGCACGATGAAGTTTCGCCTTACGATGTGCTTCCATTTTCTCCATCAGTCCTATCGGATTATCGTCCGTATCGACCAGGATAACTTGTTCAAGCATATGTGATAATTATATCCAATTAATGGTATGTCTCAAGTAGGAACTTAAAAGCAACCCGTATTTACGTTTATTTGAGATTCTAACACGTTCGTTCAAAATAATGTCTGCGTGGGTTCTACAGATTTTTCTGAATAAACTGTAGTAATAGACATATGCTATATAAACACCAAAACGAGCACCTTTAGGAAGCTGTTTAATGCCCTCATAGCCTGCTCTAAAGTCTAATTCAATATCAGCCTCTATCTCAGCTTTGACTTTTTCATTAAACTCGTTCAAATTAACACCCGGGAAATAAGTTCGGCCCAAGCTATGGTAATCGGCATGCAGATCACGTAGGAAATTAATTTTTTGAAAAGCCGACCCTAATTGCATTGCAGGTTGTTTTAACTCCTGGTATCTCTTTTCATCTCCATCTACGAAGACCTTCAAGCACATCAATCCAACAACCTCTGCACTCCCAAGGATATAAGCCTTATAGCCTGCTTCGTCGTAGTCATTTTTATATAAGTCCATTTCCATGGATTTCAAAAAAGTTTCTATCAATTCACGATCAATGTTAAAGGCACCAACAACTTGTTGAAAACTGTTCAAAATTGGATTCAAACTTATCTTTTCATCAAGCGCCAAATAGGTGTCTTTCCAAAATCGTTCTAAAAGCTCTTTTTGCGGATAACCCTCAAAACTGTCAACTATTTCATCCGCGAAACGAACGAAACCATAAATAGCGTAAATAGGGTCATGATATTGTTTGTCCAATCCCAGAATTCCTAGTGAAAAGGAAGTGCTATAAGCCTTTGTGGTCATCCTTGAAGCTTGAATGCTTACGCTGTCAAATAGTGCTTTCATACTGCTTTTTTTAATTTTTGGTCCTTTACTATTTCCTTACTTACTACCTCTCCACTAATCAAGCAAGGAGGAACTCCAGGACCAGGTGTGGTAAGCTGCCCTGCAAAGTATAGGTTAGACACTTTTTTACTTTTTAATCTTGGCTTTAAGATGGCTGTTTGAGTCAATGTATTCGCCAACCCATAGGCGTTACCTTTGAAACTGTTGTAATCTGACTGAAAATCCTGAAAGGCAAAAGACCGCTTAACAACCACTCTGTTTCGAATATTACTCCCAGTAAATCTCTCTAGACGATCCATCATTAGGTTGTAGTACTTTTCTCTAGTTTCTTCTGTATCTCCGCCCATTCCTGGCGCTGTTGGCATGAGTAAGAACATATTTTCACATCCTTTGGGAGCTACGCTATCATCAGTCTTGGAGGGAGCACTTGCATAAAAAAGCGGTTTCGTTGGCCATTTAGGATCGGTGTATATTTCATGAGCATGCTGATCCAATTCGTGGTCAAAAAATAAATTATGATGAAGTACATTAGGTACTTGCCCCTCAATTCCTAAATAAAACAATAAGGAGGACGGTGCCATTTTTCTCTTATTCCAATATTCCGGGGTGTATTCTCTAAATTCAGGAGCACTGATGTGTTGATCAATATGATGGTAATCTGCCCCACCAACTACAATATCAGCTAGAAAAGAACCTGAATTTGTAAGGACCCCTACAATCGTATTGCCTGAATATTTGAATCCAGTGACTTCATTCGAAGTTCGAAACTTAACACCGAGTTCCTTGGCAACATGAATCATCCCCTTAATTATTTCATTCATCCCCTTCATTGGATACCATGTGCCTAAAGTCATATCTGCATAATTCATGAGACTATATAACGCAGGGGTGTTTTGCGGCAATGCACCTAGAAACAATACGGGAAATTCTAGTATGGCCTTTAATTTGGGGTGACTACTTACCTCATTAACATGTTTTCTCATGTCCTTAAGCATATCCAATTGAAACAGTCCCTTTGCTATTCTCATATCCATGAATTCGGTTAGAGATCTTCCCGGACGAAATACCAAATCTTTTATACCAACATTGTATTTATATTCTGCCTGCTTGAGAAATTTCCTCAATCTTAACCCAGAGCCAGGGTCTAGTTTATCAAACATTTCCTCAAGCTCTTTCATCCTAGGACTTTGGTCTTCATAGTCTTTGGGACCGAATACTACGCGATATGATGGATCTAAACGAACTAACTCATAGTGCGCTTCAACATTAGACCCTAATTCCTTAAAATATCTCTCAAATACGTCCGGCATCCAATACCAGCTTGGTCCCATATCGAAAGTAAATCCGTCCTTTTTCCATGAACGGGCCCGACCCCCAAGCTGGTCGTTTTTTTCTAATACGGTTACATCATACCCCTCCTTTGCTAAAAAGGAAGCAGCACTCAGCCCGGCAAAGCCGGACCCGATTACTATTACTGATTTCATGTGAATTGGCGGTTGGCGGTTAATCAGTGGCGTTGGTCTGCAAGCTTTTCCATCATTTTCTTGCGTGCTAGAAAGATACGAGACTTTACGGTACCTAAAGGTATATTAAAATGTTCCGCAATTTCCTCGTACTTAAAGCCTTCATAATGCATGAAAAATGCTTCTGTATAATGCGATTCAATAGAATTAATTTGTTCCATGATGTAATCGTTATCCACGTTTGCATCCGTCAAAGTAGTTCTACTTGCTTCTTTACTGTTTAAAAAGTATTGACTTTCTGTTTCATCAACAAAGGTGTTTTGCTGCTTTTTACGGCGGTAGTTGTTAATGAATGTGTTTTTCATTATCGTATACAACCATCCTTTCAGATTTGTACCGGTAGCGAATTTGTCTTTATTCTTTAGTGCCTTGAAATAAGTATCCTGGATGAGATCTTGGGCATCGTCATGACGCTTGGTTAACTTCATTGCTAATTGCTGAAGGAAATCGTGTTCACGGTCAATCAATTCTCCGAATTCTGCAGTAGACATAATAATCTGTTTAAGGTTGCTTCTGTAAAGTTAAACAAATTGTTTGAACATTCTGTCTAACCTTTCAATGTTTTTTTTAAACAAATTATTTACTCTAATTTAGATATGGTCTGACAAATCCTTTAATGTGCTGTATATCAATACATTATCATGCACATTATTTATTTGAGCCGAAGCAAATTGATAACCTGTTAGGTGAACTTTGATGTTTCTTTTATCAATTATTCCCGTTAAATCTTCCAGATATTCTGGAATGTATTCACTATCTGGGTTTGTAGTGAAGACTGATACTAAAGCATCAATATCTTGATTGTCTAATAAATCGGTCAAATACTCTTTGGGCAAACTTTGACCTAAATAAATCACTCGATCTCCCCTCTCCTTAAGTACATAAGCCAGATAAAGTAATCCAATTTCATGTAACTCATTAGCAGGCAAAAATAATGCGAAGGTCTTTTCTCCTTGCCCACTTGGTAGTTCATCAATAGCCGAATAAAGCTTTTGACGTATCATAGAGGACATAAAATGCTCCTGTGAAATACTAACGGAACCGCTGAGCCATAGTTTACCCAACTCTTCTATGTAGTCGCCAATAACTTTTTGAAATGTATCATGAATACCATGCTCGGCTATACATTTGGCCATGATGGATTCAAATCGTTCAATGTCAAAATTCAGCGTGCTGATTTTAAGTTCATTGAGTTCGTAGGTGTATTTCCCTACATAGGGAACTGCTTTGAGCGCCTCTTCAGCGATGTCGTCTGCCGATAGCTTTGCAATTTGACCTATTTTCCATTCGTGTTCTAATAAGATGCTCACGTTCAGTATAACGCGTAAATCATCATCACCATAATAACGAATGTTCGTTACCGTCCGTTTAGGGGTAATAAGCTTGTGCCTCTGCTCCCATGCGCGAATGGTGTGGGCTTTAATCCCACTCAGCATCTCCAGGTCTTTAATTGAATATCGTGACTTCACAACGTGTTAACCGCAAGGAAAGCAAATAGTTTTGTAGAAAAGCAAGTATAAGTAATTACCACCAAGTTTGGAAAGTGCCTTTAGTATATTTGCCACAAATAAAAAGTACATGTCACTAGAGCGTGAAATAAGTATTCGTAGAACCTTTGGAATTATATCCCACCCTGATGCAGGTAAAACCACGTTAACCGAAAAATTACTTTTATTTGGTGGTGCTATTCAAGAAGCTGGAGCCGTCAAAAGCAATAAAGTAAAAAAGAGTGCTACTTCAGATTTCATGGAGATCGAAAAGCAGAGAGGTATTTCAGTAGCCACCTCGGTCATGGGTTTTTACTATAAAGACAAAAAGATCAATATTTTAGATACACCGGGTCACCAAGATTTTGCCGAAGATACTTATAGAACATTAACAGCTTGCGATAGTGTGATAGTGGTCATTGACGTAGCCAAAGGTGTAGAGCCTCAAACAGAAAAATTAGTCAAAGTCTGTAGAATGCGTGCAACACCAATAATCGTGTTCATTAATAAGTTGGATCGTGAGGGTAAAGATGGTTTTGACCTAATTGATGAAGTAGAGCAAAAATTGGGTTTAACTCTCTGCCCCTTGTCGTGGCCCATTGGAATGGGGCAACGTTTTAAAGGTGTCTACAACATGTGGGAGAAAAACCTCAATCTCTACAGTGCAGAAAACAAACAAAAAATCACAGAAGGAACGCATTTAGATAATATTCAATCCAGTGTATTAGAAGAGTTTGTAGGTGATGAAGCTGCAAATGAATTGAGAAATGATGTAGAGCTTCTAGAGGCCGTTTATCCAGAATTTGATAGAAGTGAATACCTCAAAGGTGAATTATGTCCTGTGTTCTTTGGCTCCGCATTGAACAACTTTGGTGTTCGTGAACTACTTGATTGTTTCCAAGAAATAGCTCCTGAACCACAGGCTAAAGAGGCAGACGAGCGATTGGTTAAACCCAATGAAGAGAATTTTTCAGGCTTCGTCTTCAAAATTCATGCGAACATTGATCCCAATCATCGCAATAGAATCGCATTTTTAAAGGTGGTTAGCGGTAAGTTTGAGCGGAATAAAAATTACTTGCATACACGTAGCGGTAAATCATTTAAAGTAAGTGCGCCCACTGCGTTTATGGCTTCAAAGAAAAGTACCATTGATGTAGCTTATCCTGGTGACATTATTGGAATTCCCGATAACGGTACGTTTAGGATTGGAGACACCTTTACTGAAAAAGAAAATCTTCATTACAGGGGTATTCCTTCATTTTCTCCCGAACATTTTAGATTTATCAATAACGCCGATCCACTGAAAGCAAAACAACTTAACAAAGGTGTGGATCAGCTCATGGATGAAGGAGTTGCACAGTTATTTACACTAAAACAAAATAACAGAAAGATCATTGGAACTGTAGGAGCTCTTCAATATGAAGTGATACAATACCGATTGGAGCATGAGTACAATGCTAAATGTTCCTATGAAAATTTCCCCGCCTTTAAAGCATGCTGGATTGAAAGCAATGATGATACCCAACTTAAAGAATTTAGTACTTTAAAGCAGAGGTACCTTGCTGAGGATAAGTTTGGCAGACTAGTGTTCCTTGCGGACTCACAGTTTTCCTTACAAATGGCTCAGGATAAATTTGATAAAATCATATTTCACATGAAAAGTGAGTTCTGATGAGTCACATAATCAACTATAGACTAAATCAATTGTCTTGGGCTATAGCGGCCCTGTTGTTACTTCCTTTATTGTTTACAAAAGGGATGTTTTTTGATGGTCTAACTTATGCCTCAATCGCCCGCAATATCAATGAAGGTATAGGGTCATTTTGGATACCTTCTTATACACCAGCTGTACATCCAGAATTCTATGAGCATCCACCATTCTCTTTTGGTCTTCACAGCGTGTTCTATAGACTTTTTGGTGATCAACCTTGGGTAGATAGAATATATCCTTACACGATGTACGGGTTGAGCGTACTAATGCTTAGAAGAATATGGGCACTATTTATGCCCGAAGGACATAGAGCTTGGATTCCTCAATTGCTTTGGACACTCACACCCACTGTAATTTGGGTTCATCAAAATAATATGCTTGAAGCTCCATTGGCTGCAGCCACCTTATGTGTAGTCTGGCTTCTGTTTGAAGGAACACTAAAACGAAATTATTTTTGGTCTGCACTAGCAGGTGTAGTTTTCTTTTTTGCTTTGGGAATCAAGGGACCTGTTTCACTATTTCCACTAGTTACATTACCCATCATGGCAACCTTGTACCCTTTTCATCGTAAGGCAGCCCTCATTTCTTTGAGCATACTTGTTTTGTCTTTCAGTGTGCTTTTTTCATACTTCTACTTATATCAACCCGTATTTGAAGAGTTTTTCTCGCAATACCTTCAAAGACAATTGCGTCCTACACTTCTTGGACAAAGAGAACAAGCTGGTGACGCTTTGAACAGTATTGTTGAGGTTTTAAAACAGATGATTATACCGGTAATAGTATTCATTGTTTTGAAAATTAAATCGGAGAAATCCTATACCCTGCAACGCGGGAGTGTATTCTTCTTTCTAATTGCCTTGAGCGGGACACTCCCCTTTTTGTTTATGGACAGACAGCATCACTATTACTTTATGCCTTCCATGGCCTTTTGGATGCTGGCAATTGGCATACACCTTGCTCAGAACCCATATCCATGGAGCATTAAGCGAACCAAATGGGTAAAAGTTATTTCTATATCAAACTTGGTTATCTGGATTGTTGCCGTAAGTCTGAGTATATATTATTCTAAGAGCCCATCTAGAGACAAGCACATTGTAAAAGCCGTAGAACAAATTGAACAGTCTTATAATCCAGTTAAAGTTCAAATAGATGATTTAACATCTAATTGGAGATTAGTTGCTATTACTGAGCGTTACGCGGAATACTATTTGACCGAAAACGAATGTAATTGGATCATATCAAATCAAGAACGTTCTAATGAGGGAGAAATCTTAATTGAGAAATTTGATAAGGCCAAGCTCTTCTTATATCAAAGAAGCCACTAATTCAAGGCGAAAATAGTGGCTTCTCTTTTTTGGTGGTAAGAAGGTGTCACTCCTCTCCTTCCATAAATTGTTGCATCACCAGGTTACTTACGCCCATATTACTAAAACCTCCATCATTAAATAAGTTTTGCATGGTTACACGGCGCGTAAGGTCTGAGAACATTGTAACAATGTAGTTAGCACAATCTTCAGCCGTTGCATTTCCTAAAGGAGACATCTTTTCCGCGTAAGCTATAAAGCCATCAAATCCTTTGACTCCTGAACCTGCAGTAGTAGGAGTTGGACTTTGAGATATGGTATTTACTCGAACATTATTTTTCACACCCCAATGGTAACCAAAGCTTCTAGCAATACTCTCCAAATAGCTCTTGTTATCTGCCATGTCATTATAATCTGGGAATGTGCGTTGAGCAGCCATGTAGGTTAAACCTAATATAGAACCCCATTCATTCATGGCATCTTTATTCCATGCACATTGCATTACCTTATGGAAACTAACTGCGCTCACATCCCATCCTTTCTGCAACCAATCGTAATTCAATTCAGTATAATGCTTGCCTTTACGGACATTCACGCTCATACCAATGGAGTGAAGGATAAAATCAATTTTCCCTCCAAAATGATTCATTGCACCATCAATAAGTGCATTTAACTCATCTAGATTTGTTGCATCTGCTGGAATAATTGGCGCGTCAATGGCCTCAGATAATTTGTTCAGCTCACCTAATCGCATGGCGATTGGCGCATTGGTTAGAACCACCATTCCTCCTTGCGCATGTATTGCTTCTGCTGCTTTCCATGCAATAGAATCTGAATTTAGAGCACCAAATACGATTCCACATTTTCCTTTAAGTAATCCGTTTGACATAGTTCATTTTATTTCACTGTTCATGTTGCTAATCTTACTGTGGATCAAGTAACGATTTAGCTTGTTTCAATGCCGCATCAGTAATTATTTCGCCACTTAACATCCGTGCAATTTCGCTCTTTCGGTTTTTCTGTGTCAAAGGAACAACATTTGAATACGTTGATTCATTGTCATGTGATTTTGATACCAACAAATGAACGTCCCCTTTTGCCGCAACTTGAGGAAGATGAGTTATAGTTATAATCTGTTGATTTACAGACATTTCTTTCATCAATTCACCCACCTTTTCAGCTGTAGAACCACTAATACCTGAATCGATTTCATCAAAAATCTGAGTACTTAAATGCTTCTTTTGGCCTAAAACCGCCTTCAAAGCCAATTTTACGCGACTCTGTTCCCCACCTGACGCGCTTTTACTCAAGGGCAACAGGTTGGTGCCCGGATTTGCTGAGAATAAAAAATCGGGCAAATACATACCAAATGAAGAAAGACTTACAGATTTCCACCCTAGCGCCAACCTTGCGTTAGGTAAATCAATTCTATTTAATTGTAGCGACAACATTTCCTCAATAATACTCGCACCTTTTAACCTTTTCTCATGCAAATCGTTACCTAGGTTCTGTAATTCTTTGGACAACTTTAAACGAATGCCACTAAGTCTTTCCAACTCACTTTCCCTTGTTTCAATAAGACGGATTTTTTCACCGATTGCAATTACTTTCTCCTCTAACGCCTCGATAGTTGAAACCCTATGTTTTCTGATGAGTGCGTCAAGATTTGATTTCTCATCCTTCAATACTTGGTATTCTGATTCAGAAATAGAAGATGTTAGGCCTTGGTTTATGGTGCGCTCAATAATTCTAATTTGTGCAATAACCTCTTGAAGATGATCACTTTGCTGCTTTAAAACCGCATCATCAGAAGATTTTT
>PXYR01000148.1 GCA_003023665.1 Bacteroidota bacterium | reverse complement strand
TAAAGAAGGGTATGAGTACTGCGCTCACCACTAAAATAAATGCGCACCCCAAACTGCAATAAATGATTTCTAAGGGAGCCCCCATGGAAGTCAGAATACGCGAAGTAAGTAACGCGCTCAGCGTAGTTATAGTATACGGATAGATTCGGTCTTTCTTGTTGATTAGGTGAACACTTTCAATGATACCAAGAAGTGTCATGATATAAATAACAATCACAGGTATGATGTAGGTTCCCACAAGAACAATGCTCATCATTCTTACAATGCTCTCAAGACTGAATATTTGAGGTAAAGCATAAATAATATATAGTGTTCCCACTGTGGGAAGCGAGCCTGGATGCAGACCGTAACTAAGAAGTTGAGCCAATATATATTTCGGGGTATGTTTCACTAGAGTTCTTTTCTCATTCGTGCAACAGGGATGTCAAGTTGTTCTCTGTATTTAGCGACAGTTCTTCTAGCAATAGGATAGCCCTTTTCCTTAAGGATTTTAGCTAACGCTTCATCAGTCAAGGGTTTGCGTTTGTTTTCCTCTGAAACCACGTCCTCTAGTATTTTCTTTATTTCTCTGGTGCTCACCTCCTCACCGTCGGCATTAGTCATGGATTCGGAGAAAAATCGCTTAATCAAAAACGTTCCATATGGTGTTTGTATGTACTTATTGGACGCAACTCGGCTCACGGTGGAGATGTCCATTTCTATTTTTTCAGCAATATCTTTAAGAATCATTGGCTTCAGCTTACGCTCGTCTCCAGTTAAAAAATATTCTTGCTGGTACTCTAAAATAGCCTCCATGGTAAACATTAAGGTTTGTTGTCTTTGGACAATAGCCTCAATAAACCATTTGGCGCCATCTAATTTTTGCTTTACAAAAAGCTGCGCTTCCTTTTCAGCCTTGTTCTTTTGTCCGTTTGCCTTATAGTGCTCTAACATTTCCCTATACTTAGGGCTTAAACTTAGTTCAGGCGCGTTTCTACCATTTAAAGTCAATTCTAGCTTGTCGTCTACTATTTTAAGATTGTAGTCTGGAATGACATTTTCAGTTGGACGACTAAGGTTAGACGATCCACCGGGTTTGGGGTTTAGCCGACTAATTTCATCAATGGCCTCTTTAAGCTCATCTTCTTGCACACCAAGCCTATCCATTAGTTTTTGATAGTGACGTTTTACAAAAATGTCAAAATAATCTTCGAGTATGCTGAGCGCCAGATTCACTTTCAGCGAAGGGGTTTTTCGCTCTAATTGTAGTATTAGACACTCTTGAAGATCTCTACCTCCTACACCTGGAGGGTCTAAATCTTGAATAGTAGCAAGTAATCTTTCAAGCTCTTTTTCATCAGTAAAAACACCTTGTGAAAAAGCAAGGTCATCCACTATGTCTTCCATAGATCTGCGGAGAATTCCGTCGTCGTCAATGGTGCCAACCAGATAAATAGCCAATTCTAAATCCTCCTCTGAAAGGTTGCGCAACCTCAATTGACTGATGAGACTTTCATGGAAGCTTTCGCTAACTACAACCGGTGCTTCGTACAACTCGTCATCAGCACTGTAATTGTTTGAACGGGTTTTGTATTCAGGAACGTCGTCGTCGCGCAGGTAGTCGTCCCAGTTTATTTCTTCCATGCTGTCGCGCACTTCACGTTCGTCTCCGTTGTCGTTTTCAAAATTTTCCTCTTGCTTTTCACGCCCCTCATTTAGCGCAGGGTTTTCCTCAAGTTCTTGTTTGATTCGAGCCTCTAAACTCTGTGTAGGCAATTGAACAAGTTTCATTAGCTGAATCTGTTGAGGACTCAGCTTCTGTTGGAGCTTTTGTGAAAGGGTTTGCTTGAGCATAGGTTAGGGGGCTATTTAGAAACTGGCGCTTTTGGGTGCGCGCGGGAAAGGAATTACATCACGAATATTTCCCATCCCTGTTGCAAATAAGACAAGTCGTTCAAATCCAAGCCCAAAGCCACTATGAACGCAAGTCCCGAACTTCCGTGTTTCGAGGTACCACCACAATTCTTCTTCTGGAATACCCACCTCACCTATTTTGGCTTTCAAAACGTCAAAACGTTCCTCACGTTGAGAACCACCTACAATTTCTCCAATTCCTGGAAATAAAATGTCCATAGCTCTCACCGTTTTTTCGTCTTCATTCAAACGCATGTAAAACGCTTTGATATTTGCTGGATAATCATAGAGAACAACGGGAGCTTTAAAGTGCTTTTCTACTAGGAAGCGTTCATGCTCGCTTTGCAGATCAGCTCCCCATTCGTTGATGGGGTATTTAAATTTCTTCTTTTTATTGGGCTTAGAGTTTCTAAGAATATCAATTGCATCAGAGTAACTCAATCGAATAAAATCATTCTTTACAACGAATTCTAATTTTTCAATTAGGCCCTGTTCAGCGCGCTCCAATTGGGGTTTTGACTTCTGTTCGTCTGCAAACCTTTTATCTAAAAACTCCAAGTCTTCACGGCAATTATCTAACACGTGCTGGATGGTGTACTTTAGGAAGTCTTCAGCAAGATCCATGTTCATCTCCAAGTCGTAAAAGGCCATTTCAGGTTCAATCATCCAAAACTCTGCAAGGTGTCGCGTAGTATTGGAATTTTCTGCCCTAAATGTGGGGCCGAATGTATAGATTTTACCTAGACCCATGGCTCCCAATTCGCCTTCAAGCTGGCCGCTTACAGTTAAGTGCGTTTCCTTACCAAAAAAGTCCTCACTACTATCTTTATCGCTGCCTTGAGGCAATGCGGTTACTCGAAACATTTCTCCTGCTCCTTCCGCATCAGACCCTGTTATAATGGGGCTGTGCCAATTGAAGAAACCTTCTTTATTAAAGTAATTGTGGACCGCAAAAGACAGGGCATGGCGAATTCTAAAGACAGCACCAAACGTATTGGTCCTGGGGCGCAAATGTGCGATTTCACGTAAAAATTCTAAGCTATGCTTTTTGGGTTGTAGCGGATATTCTTCAACGGGAGCATCGCCCAAAACCTCAAAAGAGCTCACAATAACTTCTATGCTTTGTCCTTTACCTTGGCTTTCAACTAATTCTCCAGTAACGGAAAGACATGCTCCTGTGGTAATGCGTTTGAGCTCTGTCTCTTCCTCTTTTTCAAAGTCTACAACACACTGTAAGTTGGCTAAAGATGAACCGTCATTTAAAGCAATAAACCTGTTGCTCCTAAAACTTCGTACCCACCCTTTTACGGTGATTACGTTACCAATAGTCGGTGTTTGCAAGATATTAGAGATACTCATTTTCAATGTTGTTTGCTACAAAGATGCACTTTGTAGGTCATATAAAATACGATTTTAATTAGAAATACCACAGAATGAAACATTGTGGCATAAAAATTGTTGAATAGACGAAACTTTGGAAACGTTTTGTGAATTTTATGTTTCCTAATATGAGAAAACAGCCTCCGTACTTGCCCTAACAACTAATGACTACCCATTCAGATTCAGTCAAAATTTTTACCGTTGGTGTTGAGCTTTTTAAAAAGTTTGGCATCAAGTCGGTGACTATGGATCAAATTTCTGTTGCCTGCGGGATTTCAAAAAAAACGCTTTATAAGTATGTAAATAATAAGAGCGATTTTTTACTAAAAGCATTTTCTGCTTTTGCTGTAATGATGGAAAACGCTCTTTTTCAGGCTGTTGAAAATCATGGTGGAAACGCCATAGATGACTTGTTTGCCATAGAGCGATTTGCGGAAAAACACATCCGTGGTGACGAGGATAGGTTGATTGGACAACTCGAGCGGTATTACCCTGACATAGCTCCAAACTTGAAGAAAAAAAGGGAGGAGATTGTTTTTAAAATGACTCACCACAACCTTGAAAAGGGAATTAAAGAAGGTCTTTACAGAAAAGACCTTGAAGTAGACCACATTACCATTTTGTATTACGGACATATTCTAGCAGCCCACGAAAACAATGTTTCTGAGCAGCCCACGAGTCTCGATCGGCTCAGACAAACTAGCTTGAAATACCACATTCGTGGAATCGCATCAAACAAAGGAATCAAATACTTAAATCAATTAATAAATAACGAAGAATGAGAATACTAAGATTGCTCTTTGTGCCACTTTGTATTGCCAACCTGGCGGTTGCTCAAGAGAAATTTTCATTGGCATCCGCTCAGGACTACGCTTTAGATCATGCATATGGGGTGCAGATTGCCAAATTGGAAATTGATAGGGCAAAGCAGATTTACAGACAGAATTTGGCGTATGGATTGCCGCAAGCCTCTGCAAGCGGACAATACATCTATAATGTAGAGCTAGGGGCTTTAGTTACAGACTTCGATGGAAATGGTGTTTTAGAAGAATTGGTTTTTGGGACCG
>PXYR01000147.1 GCA_003023665.1 Bacteroidota bacterium | reverse complement strand
TACCTGTAATTGTTCAAATGCCAATTCTGTTTGCTATGTTCCGCTTTTTCCCTGCCTCAATTGAGCTTAGAGGTGAAAGCTTCTTATGGGCTAAGGATTTAAGTACCTATGATAGCATTATTTCTTGGTCTACACAGATTCCATTGATTTCAACATTCTTTGGCAATCATTTGTCTTTATTTACTTTATTGATGACGGCGTCAACCATTCTCTATACTTGGATGAACCAACAAATGACACCGCAAACTGGCTCTACTGATCAAATGAAACAGTTGCGCGTGATTATGTATTTGATGCCACTCATGTTCATGTTTGTGCTGAATAGTTTCCCATCGGGCTTAACTTATTATTATTTCCTATCCAATATTATCACCTTTACGATGCAATGGGGAATACGCAAGACTGTAAACGATGAGGCAATCCTTGCAAAGATTGATGCTAAGCGAGCGCAGCCTAAGAAAGAAAGTAAATTCCAACAACGCATGGCAGAAATGCAGCGTCAGCAGAATAAGAATAGATCGCAACGTAGAAATAAATAAGCCGCGTTAATGACCAACAAAAAAGCCCTGCGGTAACGCAGGGCTTTTTTTATAATTCAAAAATGCTTCTTAGTCAACGTGTGTCACGCTGCCGTTTACATAATCATACGCACCCGAACCGTCTTGACGTAGTTGCCAAATGATAGTAGCTACGCTGTAATCAGCTTCCATACCTACGGGAAGGGTTGGTTTCTGGATTTCAAATTGAACCGGCGAGTAGCGCGTACCAAAAATGTCTCCTGCTGCATAAGAAGAGCCAAGAGCATTCAGGTCGGCTAAATTCATTCCCCAAACACCAAGGCTAACACCTGTAGTATCTGCAATGGAGGCGTCAGGGCTATTTATCCAACCTTTTACTGCGGTTGTAGCATGGCCAAATAAGGCCTCATCGTGCGTATAAACAGTTCCTGCTTTAATCATGAATACACCTGAAGTAATTTCTGCTGCATCTTGTGACCACATGGAAGGCGTTGTGCCAGACCCTGTAGTAACCTTAGGTAGTGAGCTTACTTGATTCAAGTCTATACCACCGCCGTAATCTTTAGCGACCACGCCGTTCAATAGCAAATAGGATTGAATCATGTACACTTCGTTGAGTTTTGTTTCAAGACATTTGACACGAGGATATACAATTAACTTACCCGCACTGTCTGCCACCTCTGCTTCTACACCAAAAGCCACATCATTCATCAAAGCAGCACCCGCAGCAGCGGTTGGGCTTTGGCCAACATCTGTGTTATTAACGTAAAAATTTGGAACACCTGAAGTAGGAAAGTTTCCGTCAAAAGCTGCTGATGCGGCGTTTCCATTCGCAAACCAATCACCTACATGATTAGCAACTAGAACTACACTATCTCCCATGATGCCATCAACCATGGCCATGATTTCAGCGCCGTTTGGACAATATTGACACCAAGCCCCTGTGGTTTCAATAACCAAAGGACGTGCTAAACTTGATACAGAAAGTGAATCTCCTGGATAAGTCATTGGAGCTGGTTCTGAACCTCCTGTTTCACAAGAGCTCAGTAATACAGTGCTTGCAAGCACACTAAGGGCAATTAATTTTTTCATAATTCAGATGAACCTTTTTTATAACCCTACGAAAATAACTTATTTTCCATTACATAGGGCGGTCGAAAAGTAAACGGGCAGGTGGTCCGAGTATCCGTATTGAAAAAAACTGCCTAACCACCTTCTTTTAGGCTTGAGTTGTCCCCATTTACTGTCTATTTCTTGGATGAGAGGTATGTCGCAAACTTCTGAACAAACATTAAAATTGGCTAGTGCGCCGTCAATAACACTCCACCTGCCTTGATATTTATAGCTCCCCTTTGAATTTGTTGGCATTGCAATTGCCCAAGGGTCGGAGAAATATTCTAAAAGCTCATTTTTTACTAGGTCGTTAAAATCGCCCATGATAATCGTGCGTCCACTACAAGTGTCTATTGCAGAAGAAATAAAATTCCATGCATATTCACGTTTCCATTTGCTTGAGGCAGCGCCACCTCTTTTTGACGGCAAATGGACCACAACTAAATTATAGAAATTTGAATCCACTTGATACCTTATGAATAAGGCATCACGCGTCAAGAGAGAATCTGTTGAATAGCGTATTCGTTCACTATCCATGATTTCTACTTCTTGGGTTTTATAAATAACCGCGCAATCAATACCTCTATGATCAGGACTGTCGTAATGAACGATTCCCCAAGGACCTAATTTTCTTAGCGCCTTGTGTTGAATCAAATCTTCAATTACCGTGCGGTTTTCTATTTCACAGAGCGCTATTATGGGAGACTCATAGTTATTTTTTGAAAGAGCATATAAGGCTCTTGCACTTTGCCGAATGCATAATCTATATTTGATACTATTGTACTTCTTAGCACCAAGAGGAGTAAATTCTTCGTCTTGAAATCCTTGGTCCAAAATCGTGTCAAAAAGATTTTCAACGTTATAGAACAGCCAGGGCTGGCACTTACTGTGGAGGCTGAAAAGAATGAGTAAACAGATATATTTCATGCCCTACTAAGTTGAGATTAGGGGACATGGATTACCTAATGTTGTGGATAACTACAATTTGTTATGGTTAAAATAAAGCAGAGATGAATCGCCGTAGCTTAAAAAGCGGTAGTCGTTTGCTAGAGCGTGCGCATAGATTTCCCTCCAGCTTTCTCCTATACCTGAGCTAATTAACATCAATAGAGTAGATCCTGGTTGATGAAAATTAGTGACTATGCCGTCTACGGTTTTCATGGTATACCCGGGTTTAATCATGAGTTTAGTTTGCAAAGCCATGTTTGAAATTGCATTCTTTTCCATATAACCAAGTAATCCCTCAAAGGCATCTGGAGTGGAGTGTTTGGAATTCAATTCATAAGCATCAAACTGTCCCAAGTCCTGTACTATTCCATTTTCCAAATAGTTTACTCCTATCCAATGACAACTTTCAAGCGTGCGGAGGCTTGTAGTCCCTACTGCGAATTTGGGACCTTTATGATTCAAATAGCGCTTGAGCCACGATGTGCTCAATATAATTTCTTCTCCATGCATTTCATGGTTATGGACGTCACCGTCACTTAAAGGTTTAAATGTTCCAGCTCCCACATGCAATGTTAATTCAAGTCGTTGATGTCCCTGAAGCTCTAATTGATTAAGAACCCCCGGAGTGAAGTGAAGACCTGCGGTTGGGGCAGCTACGGAGCCGTTGTTGGTTGCGTAAACGGTTTGATAACGTTCTGTGTCAAAATCTTCCGCGTCTCGATTCATATAGGGAGGGAGAGGTATTTGCCCTGAAATATTTAATACCTCGGAAAATGTATAACTCCCAGTCCAATTAAAGTCAATGATAAAGCCTTGTCCTGAACGCTCACCTTTTTGGACTGTTAAAACTAAATCGCTGCTCAATTCTAATTCTAAAGGGTGATTTTTCCACCGCTTTAGGTTTCCTACTAAACATTCAAACCTAACACTTTGGCGAGCTTCCATTGCGTCCTCAATGCTCTGCTGGAAAGGATTTAAACAGAATACTTCAATAGGCTTGGCTCCGGCGGTTTTTGTGAATCGTAACCGGGCCTTGATGACTTTGGTATTGTTGAAAATCAATTGACTATTGGATGGAAGTTGCCTAGGTAAGTCAATGAATTTTTGATCGGAAATTCCGCCATTAAAAACCAACAATTTACTTTGATCTCGTTGCGTTAATGGATGCTTAGCAATACGATGATCGGGAAGGTGGTAAATGAAATCCGATTTTTGCATTTGTTCTTTTTCAGTGGGACAAAAATAAGGTTCCCTACCTTAGCAGCGTTACAAGGAGGAGGCAACGATATTACTGCATCCCTCTTTAGAAACAGTACGTAGATGAAGCGCAAAATTTTTATTTCAACCTCTAATGATATCTCCACAGATAACAGAGTCAATAAGGTAGCGGTACTACTGGAAGATTTGGGATATGAAGTGGAATGGATTGGACGCGAAATGAAAGATTCAGTTGCATTGCATCGTTCTTATCGTGCTCGACGAATGAAGTTATGGAATAGCAAGGGAGGTCTCTTTTATGCTGAGTTTCAGATTCGATTGTTTTTTGAATTATTGTTTCGTTGCAACCGCAAATCAATGTTGCTTTCAAATGATCTAGATACCTTACTTCCCAACTTTTTGATAAGTAGGTTCTTTGGAATTCCATTGGTCTACGATACCCATGAATATTTTTGTGGTGTTCCTGAAATTCAAGGCAGATGGGTACAGCGTATTTGGCGTGCAGTTGAAGGGTTTATATTTCCTAGGTTAGAACATATTTGGACCGTGAATGATAGCAT
>PXYR01000029.1 GCA_003023665.1 Bacteroidota bacterium | reverse complement strand
CTAGTCTATGGTCATTATGATGTTCAGCCCGCCGATCCAATTGAACTTTGGGATGCAGATCCATTTGAACCCGTAATTAGAAAAACAGATATTCATCCTGAAGGAGCCATCTTCGCGCGAGGTGCTTGCGATGACAAGGGACAAATGTTCATGCACCTTAAAGCTTTTGAAATACTTAAAGAGCAGGGGGATATTCCTTGCAATATCAAATTCATGATTGAGGGTGAAGAAGAGGTAGGCTCAATGAACCTTGAACCGTTTATAAAAAACTATCGAGATAAATTGGCATGTGATGTAATTCTCATCTCCGATACAGGTATGATTGCCAATGACGTACCATCCATTACCACCGGGTTACGCGGTCTAAGTTATGTTGAAGTTGAGGTAACAGGTCCAAACAGGGATTTGCATTCAGGCTTATATGGTGGAGCCGTCGCTAATCCTTTGAACATTCTTGCGGATATGATTGGATCTCTGCATGACGACCATGGTAGAATTACAGTTGAAGGGTTTTATGATGGGGTTGAAGTGGTCAGTGATGAGGAAAGAGAAATTATGTCTAAAGCACCATTTAGTCAAGATGAATTCAACGCTTCTATAGCTATACCCGCTGAAAAAGGTGAGTATGGATACACCACTCCTGAGCGCACTTCTATTCGACCCACCTTAGATGTCAATGGAATGTGGGGAGGATATATTGGAGAAGGTGCCAAAACCGTTATTCCATCAAAAGCCTTTGCGAAAATCAGCATGCGTTTGGTACCGGGCCAAAATCCGGATGAAATTACCCAGAAATTTATTGAACACTTTTCAAAAATAGCGCCTGCAAGTGTGCGTATTAACATAACACCACACCACGGTGGTTTGCCTTATGTAACACATACTTCAGACCCAGCTTACAAAAGCGCTTCAAAAGCTTATGAAACTACATTTGGGGTTCCTGCTCTTCCCGTTAGATCAGGAGGCTCAATTCCAATTGTAGCACTTTTTGAACAAGTCTTGGGTGCCAAAAGCATATTAATGGGCTTTGGTCTTGATAGTGACGCAATCCATAGTCCAAATGAACACTATGGAGTATTTAATTACTTTAAAGGAATTGAGACCATACCTTATTTCTATAAGTACTACGGCGAAGCTCAAAACAACGCAGACTAATACCTAGAGGCCACTCTATGAATAAAGTAGCTATGAAGATCGTAAGTTGCTTTGATTAAAGGTATTGTGAATGTAATACACCTTCTCTGCGTGTTTTATCAATTCCAATAAGTCTAGAATGATATTTACCTGCAATCGAACTAATCGATTACTGACGCTATTCAATGTGTAAAAATTTAATTCTTCACGCAACGCGTCGTTGAGCTTTTGTTCGACTCTTCTTGCTTTTTCCCCAAGTTGGCCACTCTCTTCATCCCTTCCAGATAAAATTTGTCTCCGTACATCATCTAAATACCGTTTAATTTCATCTTCTGCATCAATAATGAGGTCCAGGTACTCACTTCTGGGAACACCACCAAAATTTGTAATGTGATTCAAACAATTCTCACTAAGCTTAAATGCGACTCTATACAATTCCGTCATCCCTCTGTGGGCATTGATATGCAATTCTGCATAGAGAAGTTGGTCTTCAGCATTAAACATATCGCGTGTAATAAAGGCTTTCTTAAACGATTTCTCAAGCTTCTTACTGTCTGACGCTAATCGCTTGGAACACTCCAAAAGAATGTCTTTATTGGAACCAACAAGTGATCGTAATGCCAGTGTAACCATCTTGTCCAAGTTTCGCAAATCACTTCCCACTTCTTCCTTATGAACTTCAAATTGTTCACTTAACTCCGATTTTATTTCTAGAGATTCAACATCCAAGTCAATTTCATCAGAATTTCGAAACTTCACATGAGAACGAATGAGCGTAATTCCCGCGAAGGCAACTACAGACAGCACCCCAACTTTCCCGCCATAAAACATGATTAAACCGAAAAGTGCAGATGCAGCGAAGGCTATGATAGCTGTCATGATCCAACCACCAATGACCTGTAAAACACCTGCAACCCTATAAACAGCACTTTCAATTCCCCAGGCACGGTCGGCAAGCGACGTTCCCATGGCAACCATAAAACTCACATAAGTAGTAGATAAGGGCAGCTGAAGAGAAGTTGCATAAGAAATTAAAATGGATGCCGTCATCAAATTGACCGAAGCACGCAGTAAATCAAAACTTGCTGTTGCATCCTCCATTTCCGCTCTATTATGAGCAAATCTCATATTTATTTTGTGAACTGCTCTTTGGCCTATAATCAACCCTAAAAATTTAGCTAGGGATACAAAAATCCCTACGATACCGCGAGACAATGCATTGGAATTAAACCTTTCTTCACCCTCGCCTTGACGCGCTAACTTTACTTCCGTCTGACTAACATTTCTTGCCTTTTTGGACGTCCACAATGTGATAACCATAATGGCACCCGCACCGAGCAGCATTACTATTGGCGCCTTAGCTTTTTCACCCAAAACATCCATAAAAAAGGACTCTGCAGGCACTCCAGCGAGTGACCATGCTTCTAAACTTTGCCACCCAGCAACCGTAACTCCAATAAAATTGACTAGGTCATTTCCTGCAAAGGCCATGGCCAAAGAAAAGGTTCCTGCTAGAACTATGAATTTAAGGGGGTTCAACGCAAAAGTTCGCTGCATTATGAACGTTGCTAGCGTCCAAAAAAGAGCGTTGCTAATCAGAATAATATCTGTATGTTCTACAATAAAGGCTCTCGTTTCGCTACTAATAAAACTCGCTCCTTTCAACCCCTTAATTAATAGGAAATACGTGATGGCTGTAATAGCTATTCCACCAAAAATCGCTCCGTATTTCTTAAGACCAACCTTTAGGTTAAACGTAAAAAGTAGACGGGTAATAAATTGAACTAAAGCTCCTGAGCTAAAGGCCACTAGGATAGATAAAAATATACCAGAAATTATTTTACCCGCGGTAGCGAAATTTATAAACTCCGAAAATTCAGCATCCAAATTTTGTTGGTAACTGTAGAGTAAACCAATTATAAATCCAGCTCCAAGTAATTCAAACACGATACTCACTGTAGTCGACGTTGGAAGCCCTAAACGATTATAGAAATCTAGAAGAATAATATCTGTTAGCATCACCGCAACAAATACCAACATAATATTATCAAAAGTAAAGAAGCTCGGAACAAAGACGCCTTTTCTTGCAACCTCCATCATACCTTCTGACGACACAGCACCTGCTAATACACCTACTGAAGCGATTATTAAAATTGTTCTGAACGAAGCAACTTTTGAACCTATTGCTGAATTCAAAAAGTTGGCCGCGTCATTACTAACACCGACTGTTAAGTCTATTACGGCCAGGCAAAAAAGGACGAATACTAAAACCTCGTACCACATATAAGGTAAATTCAACCGCTAAAATAGGTCAATAGAGAATGTTCAATGAGAACTTAAGGTTAAATTTGAGAACAGGTTGCTTAGCCATTTCAGTATGAACTTCAATAATTTAGAGAATTCCAACAGCTTGTATTTGCAGCAGCATGCCACAAATCCTGTCCATTGGCAAAATTGGGATGATTACTTACTGAAAAGCAATATACCCGGTAATCGTCTTCTAGTTATTTCTATTGGCTATTCCTCTTGTCATTGGTGTCATGTCATGGAAGAAGAAAGCTTTGAAGATGCTGAAGTTGCCTCAGTAATGAATAAACATTTTATTTCATTTAAGGTGGACCGCGAAACAAGACCAGATATAGATGCGCGATACATGAGTGCATTACAATTGATGACTGGAACAGGCGGTTGGCCGCTGAATATTATAGCTCTACCTGATGGTACCCCTGTATTTGGTGGCACATATTTTTCAAAACCTGATTGGATAGCAACCCTAAGGCAAGTTTCGGCTCTTTGGAAAACAGAACCTCAACAAGTATTGGATTATGGAATCCAAATGCAAGCCGGAATGGCAGAAATGATCGAGGTTAGCTTAACCCCTATGAAAAATCAATTTCGCAAGGAGGACTTTGATGATGTGGTCAACTTCTGGATGCGCACTATTGATCCTATTCACGGCGGGCCAAACGGATCCCCAAAATTTCCAATGCCTTCTAATTATAGTTTTCTCCTAGATTATAGCCTTCATTCTGGCAATACCGCAGCTTTAGAACACACCATATTAAGCCTGCAAAAAATGGCTTTAGGGGGTATTTACGATAGTATTCACGGTGGAATGACTCGTTACAGTACAGACCGATTTTGGAAAGTTCCTCACTTAACCAAAAACAAATTGTTTTTAGACACGGCACATAGCATTGGTAAATTCTTAGAAAACGAAATGCTTTTAGATTGTGGATTATTTGCAAGTGCAATTGATGCCGATTCACCTACTCCCGAGAATCAAAAAGAAGAAGGAGGGTATTATACGTGGAGCGTGGATGAATTGAATGCGCTTTCTATACCAAACCGTGACTTTTTCAACGAATACTATGATATAACCCCTCATTCTAGCTGGGAAGGTAAATATGTTCTGCACCGCAGTAAACCCCTTCAAGAGGTTGCAACCCAACATAAAATATCGAATACAGAAGCTTTAGAATTGGAAAACAAGTGGAAATCTATTCTAATCGACGCCGCTAAAAAAAGGGAACACTCGCACCCAAAACCTGTTCGTGATCCCAAGGCACTGACAAATTGCAATGCTATGCTGGTTCAAGGATTTTTTGAAATGCATCTTGCCGCACCAGAAAACGGATTCGATTCTTTAGCTCTCAACTTACTTGATTCGATTGAAGGATTACTTGTAAACGGCCATAATGTACTTCATGAATTGAACGGTAAAAAAGGCTTTTTAGACGATTACGCTACCTTAGGAATTGCCTTACTAAAAGGATACGCCTTAACCGGTGTTGAAGACTACGTCAATAAGGCCACTCAATTAGCAGAAGAAATTCATTCTCAGTTTTCTATGGATGGAAGCCCTTTCTACAAGTATTCTAGCGACACTTTTGCTAAATGGCAAGAAGTTATTGAGATTGAGGACAATGTGATTCCAAGTGCCAATTCATATGTTGCTCAATTCTTTGGGGAGCTTGCTACATATAGTGGTGCAAGAACTTGGGCAGAAAAGAGTTCTAACATGGTGAGCAGTATTCATGGGAAAGTATTTAAAAACGGTCAAAATTTTTCAAATTGGCTCAATATTGCTCTTACTCAGAGTTATTCCTCTAAAGAAGTTGTTACCATTGGAACACATTGCAGTAATTTACTTGGTTCCATCACGAATTCAAATTACCGGCCTAACACCCTCTTCTTGCAGAGTCCAACCTCTGGTACTCTTCCATTAACACTTGGTCGTAATCCTGCAGAAAACACATATTTCATCTGCAGTCATGGATCATGTTCACTACCAACAAGTGACAAGCAAGTCGCGGTAGAGCTATGGATGCAATAGAGCATAGATGTTCTTGGTGCACGGGCTCTGAGTTGTACCAACATTATCATGATTTTGAGTGGGGCCGGCCGGTGCGTGATGAGCAAAAAATGTTTGAATTTTTGACTTTAGAAACCTTTCAAGCGGGTTTAAGCTGGATTACCATTCTCAAAAAACGAGAGAATTTTCGAGAGGCATTTCACCAGTTCAATATCAAAAAAATAGCAGCGATGAATGAGCAGGATATCGATACATTAATGAATAATGTGGGCATTATACGAAACCGAAAAAAGATAGAAGCTGCCATACATAATGCCCAGATTCTTCTAAGACTTCATCAAAAGGGAACTACGTTGGTAGATACATTATGGGCTTATATGGATAATACGCCACTGGACAATCAGAGAAAGCACCTCGGGGAGGTTCCAGCGCTTACACCGTTAGCTACTCAAATATCAAAAGACCTCAAAGCAATTGGATTTAAGTTTTTGGGACCCACGACCACCTATGCCCACATGCAAGCATGCGGAATGGTCAATGATCACCTAGTCTCATGCCCATTTCACAAAGATTGTCTAGAGTAAGTTTTTCTTGGACTTAACCGCAACAAAATCCTTTAAGTAAAAGGGCTCAAAATAAGCGACGTCTTCTTCATTCATCCCTCCTGCACTGATGAGTTGATTCATGAATAAAGCATTTGGAAAACTATTTTGGCTATAGGTCCAGTGAGGACTTCCATGTAACTCTTTAACCTTTTGTGCGGCATCACCAATTACAAGAACTTCTTTTTCCCTCCATTCTGGCCAAGAATCTGTATGCACCACTTCAGCATGTTCTATACCAATGGCAACAAAAGAAGTCCCTTCTCTTTTCCACTTCAAGGCATAAACCTCATCCCTGCGAGCATCTAAAACAGACAAGACAAAATCTTTGTGAATTGCATTGAAGTCAAAACAACCCAAAGTTGGAATGCTGTATAATTTTTTTCTTGAAGCAAAACATATGCCCTTGGCAGCACTTACACCAATGCGAAGACCTGTATATGAACCCGGTCCTTTCCCTACACAAACCCCAGAAAGTTCTTCAAAAGAAAGATTAGCTTCATCCATGATTTCTTTGATGAAACCATGCAAACGCTCTCCGTGTATATATTTATCGGAAAATTGAGAACGATGCGCTATGCAAACACCTTTTGAAACTAGGGCAACACTACAATTCTTCGTTGCCGTTTCAATGCATAGGATCATTTTTTTTCTTGAAGTTTAATGCTTGAGCCCTTCTTTAGCTGGCGAGACACCGCACTATAAGGACCAATGACAATTTCCGTGCTGTCAGCTACACCTTCCAAGATGATGAATTCATCATCTTGTATGCCACTTTTAACAACGTTGACATCCACTTTTTCCCCTACTGGAATAAATACCACTTCAAAACTTTTGTCTTGTTCATCACTATTCCCATAGGCCCTTGCGGTTGCAGAGGTATCTTCTCGTACTGCTACCGCCTGTATAGGAGCAACAAGGGCATTTTTTACCTTATTAGTGATGATTTCAACTGTTGCTGTCATCCCGGGTCTAAACGGGTTCGCCCCGTACTTTTCTTCTAAATGAGCGTAGCTTTCATTAAGGATTCTAATTTTTACTTCAAAATTGGTTACTTGATCGGCAGAAGCACCCATAGCCAAATTTGCACTGTTCGCGATCTCACTTACAGCACCCTCAAATTTTTCACCTAAGAACGCATCTAACTCAATAAGTGCTGTATCGCCGAGCATAAGCTTTACGATATCATTTTCATTCACTTCAACCAATACTTCCATGGTATCCAATTCTGCGATTCGCAGCATCTCAGTACCGGTCATGGTTGCTGTACCTACTACGCGTTCACCAAGCTCAACATTAAGTTGAGTTACCGTACCAGAAATTGGGGCAATAATAGAAGTGCGTTTCAAATTTTTGTATGCCTCATCCAAATTTGCTTCTGCACTTTGCAAATTGTCTCAACATTCAATTGAGTTACCGTACCAGAAATTGGAGCAATAATAGAAGTGCGCTTCAAATTTTTGTATGCCTCGTCCAAATTTGCTTCTGCACTTTGCAGATTGTATTGAGCGCTTTCTTTCTGTAATTCTGCAACGGTGATAGCACGCTGCGCCGCATCATATTCTTGTTGAGATATGGCTCCCTTTTCGAAAAGAACTTTATTGCGCTCCCAAAGCTTATTCGCTTCGATTAAACTCGCCTTGCTTTGGGCAACTGTTGCCTTAGCGCTATTAACAGCAGCTCTTGACCTAGTAATTGCACTTTCGTACAAATCCTGATTAATCTTGACCAGCAGAGCACCTTCTTCCACATATTGACCATCAACAACATGTACTTCAATAATCTCACCACTGACTTCAGGACTCATTTTTACTTCAACCTCAGGCTGAATCTTTCCGCTTGCTGTCACAGACTCCACAACCGTCCTTTTATGTATGTAGCCAGTGGTTACTTCAATTGCGCTAGAATTGCTGTCAATCCAACCTTGTTTTTTCGCAACAATGGCGAGTATCACAAGTATTATTACTGGTAAGACTATTTTATAATTGATTTTCATGTGTAGTTTAGGTTAAAGGGATATTTGGTTGAACAGATAAAACTCAAGGACCTTTACCTTGAAGAGGTAGTCAAATTTAGTTTGAATTTCTTGACTCTTTGCCGCTAAGTATTGGTTCTTAGATAAACCTAAATCAAAAGCACTAATTACTCCTTCATCAAAATTGAGCTGGGCATTATTCAAGGCTAATTCCGATGCCTGTGCAGACGCATTTGCTGCATTAAATAGGGCCAACGAATTTTTCGCATCTACTAATGCCCTTTCTATGGTTTGGCGCACAGCTAGTTCGCTAGCTTTCTTATCTAGGGAAGCATTATTTTCTTGAATTTTAGCCCGTTGAACCGCAGCATGAGTAGCTCCCCCATTAAATAGTGGAACTTGAAAACCAAAGCCAATGAATTGATTCCAGTTATCTGAAAGTTGATTACCAACCGTATACTTAATTTGAGAATTCGGATCAGGGACATTAATTACCTGAGGAATCTGTTCAATATTACCGGTTAAAGGATCTTCAACTAATGTATAGGTTGTTAATTCCACAAAGTCCGTGAAATAAGGTAAGCCTTGTACATAATTTGAATTCAATTGTGCTAGAAAAAATAGGTTTGGGTACCTCGCAGAATTGGCCAGTTTGATGCCATATTGAGCACTTTCCAAGTTAGCTTCAGCAGCTCTAACAGCCGGTTGATTTTGGACGGCCTGATTTTTCAAATCATCCCTACCGTAATCATTAAGGCTCAATTGATTGAGATTAACTTCCGGTACTTCAATATCAAAAGACTCAAAATCTGTTTCAAGCTGTAAAATTTGAAATAACTGCAACTTACTTAGTAGAACCGCATTAACCGCACTTGTCAAATTCCCTTCATCCCCTTTTGTTTGAGCGACACTTTGGAGATAATTGTCTTTAGAAATTGCACCGTTTTCAAAAAGAATCTGCGTACGTTCCAAACTTTTCAAAGAGGTATTTAACTGGCCTTGGGCAACGGATTCAAGTTGAAGATTTACTATAATCTGTAGGTAAGCAGAAGCAATATTCAAAAATGTATTATTCTTAACCTCTTCTAATTGATAGAGAGCAGCCACACTATTCAATCTGGATTGCTGTAATTGATAAATATTCCTGCCTCCTGAAAGCAACGTCCAATTTCCAGATGCCGTTGTACTTAGCGTTTGTCTTGATCCTGGTTGACGAGTATTGGTTATCGGATCAATGGTCAATCCAAAATTCCAATAATAACCTCCATTTATGTTCGCTGTTGGTAAAAACGCTAGCTTACTTTGCCATTGAGCAAGGTCCGCATTGGCAAGAGCATTATAGCCTCTTTGGATATCTATATTGTTTTCCCGAGCATGCTCTATACATCTATTTAATGACCACTTCTCTTGGGCATTTAGTATAGAACTCATTATTAAAAATGAGCAAACAATTAGACTAGATTTCTTCATTGGTACTACTGTAGGTTTAGTGGTACTTCGAAGATAGGATATTTAGTTGGCTTTTCGGGCTCGATACAATCTATAAGCTATGCCGCCAATAATGAGATACGGAAAGATCATCAAATATAAAATCCCATAATTGAGCCCTGGTCCAAATCCACCTCCATTGGCACTCTCCGCTACCGCCTTGCACATACTACACTGAGCAAAGCCCATAAACGGCATGAGTATCAGTAATACGATCAACCCCAAATGCCTCATCAGTAATAGGGTTGCATGAACAGATATACGAGTACTCCAGTGAAACTCACATATAGCCATATAGGAAAGGAGAATTTTGTGATTTTTTTATGTTTCTCAATATTATTGGTCCAACCTCTAAATATGCTTAGCAGTGCCAAGGGTATGACCGGAACGCTCAGAATGATATGAGATATGAGAATAAAAAAGTATACGCTTCTAATTACCCCTTCACCTAAAAATTTAGCACTAGGATGGGTAGTATGATAGACAATGTATGAAATCAAAAAAATAGAACTTAGAAGTAATGCTAGAAGCATGAAGGTTCTATGTATGATTACTTTCTTACTCTTTATGGCAAAAACAGCAAGAATGAGAAATACGAACGTCATTCCATTGAGAACAGCGTGGACGAGTGGTAATGTGCTAACAGCAGTATTCTCTATCAACCCTAGACTCTCCTTCCATTTACCTGGCATGAACATCATAAGCGCAACAGCCACAGGAACAACAGCACTAACGATATAAATAAAATTTAGAACCTTCTTATTTTCTGGTAATTTAATCATCTAACAAGTTGTGTTTGTCACGTTCATACTCCGCAATTAATACCTTAATGTCCGATTCTAAATCATTCAACTGAGTTACTTCTAGAACATCATAAGAGCCTACAATGTTTCCTGAATCGTCTTTTCTGCTTCTAATATTTCCATTCCAATCCACAATGATAGCATTTGTGCTATGAAGGAAGCCTCCTTCTGCGGTTTGATCTTCGAATGCATTTAAAAATAATCCTTTAGCTAAATCATAAATTTGTTCTTTACCACCAGTTACAAACATCCATTTATCAACGCTGTAGTTTCTTTCTTTTTGGTAAAATGCAAGAGCTTCAACACTATCTCTATCTGGATCAACAGTAATACTTAGCAACTTAAAATCAGGATAACCCTTGAATCTATTCTCAATTTCATTGAGATGAAAATTCATTGCCGGACAAATTGAAGGACAATTAGCAAAGAAAAAACTCACCACATAGATGGTTGAATCCAAACTTTCTTTCGTTACCGGTCTGTTTTGAGAAGAAAGCAATTCAAAAGCTGGAATTTCATAATACAATGTATCCTGTGTTTCTTCATCATAAACTTTCTCGCCTACGTAATCTAAGGTCTGAAAGAAAACTTCATTTTGCCCATAAACAAAAATGATATAAACTAAAGCGGGTAGCACCAATACAGCTATTAGTGCTACCCGTTGAAATAGAGTTATTGTCTTCATTATGTAAAGAGGTATGTACCTTCAGTAAGCAAAATGAACGTTAAGTATGGAATAAGGATTAAACTAGGCAAATACAACGCATACTTCAAAGCTTTTTTCTCATACTTGACGTGCATAAAAACCTGAACTATATATCCTGCCTTAACTAAGGTTAAAACGATAAACACAATATTAAGGATGGAAGTACCTAAAAAAGGTCCTAACATGATTTCAGGCTTAATAATACCTAAAACTACCTCCACTCCGGTTATTACCAATAGAATCCAGAATACTTTCCAAATCCACCATGTTCCAACTTGTTCTGCCATGATTACTCTTTATTAAACGAGATAAAAGAATGTAAATACGAAAACCCATACAAGGTCAACAAAGTGCCAATATAATCCCACTTTCTCCACCATTCGGTAATGACCCCTTCTCTCATAGGTTCCCAATAATACGTTGTAGAAGATTACAAAATTGATAATTACCCCAGAAAACACGTGAAAACCATGAAAACCGGTGATAAAGAAAAAGAAATTCGCGAACTGCTTTCTCCCGTATTCGTTTCGTATCATGTTTGCTCCTTGAACTACATCACCTGACTCAAGAAAAGCAATACTCTCTTGATGGGTAAATGCTTCACCTTCTTTTCCCGGTTCTTTCAAATAATATCCCTTATTGCTCTCAAGGGAAGTTAGAACTTCTGCTTTACTAAATGTTTCGCCATGATTACTTGCATGACCTTCTTCCATACCATGTACAAGCTGACTGAAACTTAATCTTTCACCTTCTGCATTGTACACATGGAGTATTTCCTGATGTGAAGTTTCAATAGCGCCGCTATCTCCCATTATAAAGTGATACCACTCCCATGCTTGGGAGCCTACAAAAATGAATCCACCGACTATGGTCCACAGCATCCAATTAGTTACTGCCTTACGATTCATTTTTTCACCAGCATTTACAGCAAGCACCATAGTTACAGACGACATGATCAAAATAAAAGTCATGAGCGCCACGTATAACAGAGGTTGATCACCTTCTAGACCCGGGAAATGCGTAAAAACATTTTCAGCTATCGGCCAAGTACTCTCGTACTTAAAGCGCATTAATCCATACGCAGTTAAAAAGCCTGAAAAAGTCAGTGCATCAGATAACAAGAAGAACCACATCATTAGTTTTCCGTATCTCGCTCCAAGAGGTCTAGAACCCCCTCCCCAGTTATTTTCTTCCTTCGTCATTTCAGCGGTCGAAGCCATAATGCATAGTTTTCAAAATTTAGGCAAATTTAACGCATAACGCTTAAAAAGACATACAAATACACCCACAATAGGTCAACAAAATGCCAATAAATAGCAGTGAGGCTTACACCATGGTAATCTTTTACAGTATAACGCCCTCTTAATGAGCGAATAAGTGTTCTAATCAAAGCTATTATTCCACCAAAAACGTGTGCTGCATGGAAGATGAAAATCGCATAAACCCAAGAGCCTGAAGGATGCGATTGCGACCCAGCGAAAATGATGTTCTCTGCCATTAATTGACCCCAAGCCTCAGCTTGCAACCACATAAATACTAGACCTAGTATCAATACAGCGACCAACGCAGGTGTTAGCGCTTTTGAATTTCCCTTGCTGAAAGTATGCTTGCCCCACCAAAAAATCGCCGAAGATAATAGCATCACAATTGTACTGTACATAAATGCACTTGGCAACGCAAAGGTGATCCATTGTTCATTCGCAACCAAGGTTGTACGACTAACAACATATCCCGAAGTCAATCCAGCAAAGGCCATAATAATTGAGCCTATACCAATCCACAAAAGCGGCTTGGATGCTTTTCTGCGTTGTTGTGCTAATGTTTCCATTCTTAGATAAATCTATCAATTACATAAATGAGTTGCATTCCTGTGAGGTAACCAATACTACTCAACATTAGTTTACGTGCAATTCTATCTTCACCGCTCTTGAATAACTTAAAAGCGTTAACTAAAACCCAAGCCCCAAGGACAGCCACTAAAAGTGCTCCTTGAGAACTCAGCGTTAGGTCACCTGTTATACCAAAGGCAGGTAAAACACCAACGATAATCATACAGAAGGTATATACCACAATAAAGATTTGTGAAGCCCTGTTCTTTGCTCCTGATGGCAATAAATTATAACCTGCTCTTTTATAATCATCAAAAGAAAACCAAGCTATCGCCCAAAAATGAGGAAATTGCCAAAAAAACTGTTGGGCAAATAATGTTCCTGTTTCTATGTCAAAATCATTTCGAGCCGCTACCCAGCCCAGCATATAAGGAATGGCTCCAGGAAAAGCTCCTACGAATACTGCTAACGATGTTTTTGCTTTTAATGGAGTATATATTAAGGCATATAACAAAACCGATAACCCTCCGAAAAATGCAGACATTGTATTTATGCTATACAAAAGCACAAGTCCAATCAACAAGGCTAATACAGCAGAATAATAAGCTTGACGAATGGTCAATGTTCCCGCTGGAAGAGGACGGTTCTTGGTCCGGTTCATGAGCCCATCTTGCTTCACCTCATAAATTTGATTAAACGCATTTGACGCAGCCACAACCAATAAACCACCCGAAGTTAGCAATAGGATATCTGCCCAGGAGAACTCCTGGTAACCCAATAAATATCCAGCTATAGAAGAGAAGACAACGGACACACCCAAACGGAATTTCCCTAATCGAATGAGTTCTCTAAAAATAGATGGACTGCTTGCTTTGGACACTTAATTACTGAATTGGAAAGGTAAAGATACAATAGAGTTTTTTGAGGCTTACTGAGCTAAAGAACAATAAAATGAGGGTTCAACAGGTCTTCTTTGTTGTATCGTAAAGGAAGTCTGCTTTCTTTTTCCAACATAGAAAAACCAGCGGCTTCGACTACAGCCTGCCCTGCAGCTGTATCCCATTCCATAGTTGGCGCAAATCGGGGGTAAACATCCGCTAATCCTTCTGCCACCATGCATATTTTCAATGAAGAGCCCTTTGATAAAATGGCTACCTCTCCATGTTCTTCCCTGTAGGTTTTTAAAAAATCTTCTGTTTCCACGTTCATGTGACTTCTAGATCCAACTGCTGTGAACTGACGTTCCATTTTTATAGGAATCGACTTTCCTTGACTCAAATGCTCGCTACTTAGTTCAGCTTCTGAGTCTATGATTAATTTTACAGCACCTTGGCCTTTGGTCCCCAAATAGAGTTCCCCTGTTACAGGAACATATACCACTCCCAATATTGGACGACCATTTTCTACTAGAGCAATATTTACGGTAAACTCACCATTGCGCTTAATGAATTCTTTTGTGCCATCTAGCGGATCAACAATCCAAAGCTGTGACCAATTCACGCGCTCCTCAAAAGGAAGATGTTTCCCTTCTTCGCTCAACACTGGAATACCCGTAGGCTCTAAAATCTTCATGATTGCGTGGTGTGCGCGAGTATCCGCTTGTGTTAATGGACTATCATCTCCTTTTGTCTGTACTTGAGCTGTTTCGTTATTATATACTTCAAGAATTTCTATCCCACCTTTCAGCGCAGCCTCAGCCGCAGTTAGACTTAAATGATTTAATTCTGAATTAGACATGCCAACTTAATTGTAAGATTAAAATAGAAAGGCCCGGAACTTTGTCCGGGCCAATAATATGTTTTCTACTAGTTATTGCAACCTAGCGTTAATAGGAACTGTATACTGCATTCTAACTGGTTTCCCACGTTGTTTTGCCGGTGTAAATGTTGGTAGTTTTTTGATTACTCGAATCGCTTCATCATCAATAAGCTTGTCCACTCCTCTAGCAATAGTTACCGAACTTACTTTTCCGTTTTTTTCTATTACGAAATTCACATATACTTTTCCTTGGATTCCCATTTGTCTAGCCAATTCAGGGAATTCAAAGTTTTTACCAATATGTTTCATGATTTCCTGATTGAAACACATGAATTTTTCGTCTTCAGTTGCACGCTTCTCACAGCCTGGAAAAACGGGTTTGTTTTCAACAACGGCAAAATTGAATATCTCATCATCTTCTTCAACTTCCTCAACGATTTCAATTTCTTCGCTTTCGTCTGTTTCTGTTGATTCAAATTCAACTTCTTCAATTTCCAGATCATTCTCCACTATTTGGATTACCTCCGGCGGTGCAGGTGGCGGTGGCGGTGGCGGTGGTGGCGGAGTTCTATTGGTGATGATTGCAATCTCATCATCTTCGTCGAAGCTCAACTTACCTAAGTCTCCAGGACCATTTTCATAAGAACGATACTCCAAGAAAAATAATGTTAATGCCAAAGACAAAGTAAGGCCGATCAATAAGAAGAGGTTCTTCTTATTTTCAGCGTCTGCCATGTAGGATTTTCTATTTTTCATGAATGGGAAATAATTAGGTGCTAAAATAGCCAAAACAAACTTTAGCACAAATGAGTTTTATGCAGTATTTATTGCAGTTTTACATTGATTGGAAGCATATACGACATGCGAACTGATTTTCCGTTGATTTTTGCAGGTATAAACTGGGGTAGACTTTTAACCAAACGTATCGCTTCTTTTCCTATCAGCTCGTCTTCACCGCGAATAATACGAGCAGTTTTAACACTTCCGTCTTTTTCAATTACAAATTCAACGTATACCTTTTCGCCTGATGAAAACATCATCATTTGATCATCAATTTTAAAGTTCTTGGCAACAAAACGTAAAAGGTTTTCTTGAAAACAGTCAAACCGCTCTTCTTCAATAACCAACTTTTCGCATCCCTTAAAAACAGGTTTAGACTCTACTGCGGTAAAGTGGAATACTGGAATATCTATGGGCAAAGGATCAATAATCTCTTCATAGCCATCATCAACAAAACCAGCGAATAAATCAGGATTTAATGCTGGTAAGACCGCCGAATTTGCTACAACATTCAGAATATCCGGATTTGTCTTTACTGAGGCCTTGACTTGCGGCAATTCTGGTTTTCGCTCCGTGGTTATAGGAATCATCCAATCCTCTTCATCCACAAAGTAATTATCGCTCAATTCAAAATTGATTAAACTTCGCTCAGCAAAACGCCATTCTAGTGCCAGGTATGCAGATGAAAGTGATAGCACTAAACCGAGAATGAGAAATAATGGACGTTTGTTTTCTAAATCCGCCTGAACGGATTTTCTGACTTTTAGGCTCATATGCTTTTATTTAAGGGGTTACCTTTTAATAAGCCAAAAAAACTATGCCAAAATCCTATGTATTACCCTAGAACAGACCATTCCCGTTAATGCTCCTGCAGTATTAGCTAATGCGTCTAACACATCTCCACTCCTACCGAGCGCCATCCAATACTGCAAGAATTCAATACAACCGCCAACGGCAATTGCTGCGACCCAATAGATGAGAACTTTTTTTCTATCCATTACCCTTTGATAGGCCCTAGAGGACCCAAAATAAAGTAAAATCACCCATGAAAAGTACATCACAAAATGAATCAACTTATCATTGATTTGAATGTCATACGGCGAATGCAAATTACTTGCCGGCAACAAACAGGCGTAGAGAATAAAAAAGCCCCAACCAATGGCAGGAGCTCTATATATCCAGGGATTACGCATGATTAACCCAACATTGCTTGGTAAGCATCAGAATCCATCAAATCATCCAGTTGTGAGGTATCGCTCATTTTTATCTTAACCATCCAGCCTTCACCGTAAGGATCATCATTTACTGCCTCTGGCGAGTCTTCAAGAGCTTCGTTGAATTCGATGATTTCACCGGCAACCGGCAGATACAAATCGCTTACCGTTTTGACCGCCTCCACGCTACCAAAAACCTCATCTTGGTCTAAGCTTTCGCCTTCAGTATCTACGTCAACAAACACAATATCACCAAGCTCTCCTTGAGCAAAGGCCGTAATTCCTACATAGGCTTCTTCTCCTTCAACGCGAACCCATTCGTGATCCTTTGAATACTTTAAATTATCTGGATAGTTCATTCCTTTCTGTTTTTGACAAATGTAAAATGCTTTTGCATTTCATTCCAATTATTGTGCAAGATTAAATCTGAACGCAATTCCTGCATTTGTATTTAACGTTGGAAATGCATTTGAAGTTTTAAACTTACTCACGGCTTGATCGTAATAAAGTCTGGCCGTTAATTTGGAAGA